>DASQFN010000079.1 GCA_035633115.1 Gemmatimonadaceae bacterium
GGACTCCGGACGCCTAACCCTCCGCGGTTCAGCACGTGGGTGTAGATCATCGTCGTACTGACGTCCGTGTGTCCGAGCAGTTCTTGGCAAGCGTCCGAATGTCGTACCCGTCTTCCAGCAGGTGAGTCGCGAAGGAGTGCCGCAGCGTGTGACACGTCGCCCGCTTCGCGATCCCGGCCTCGCGAACAGCGCGCTGCATTGCACGCTGCACCGCGCTCTCATGCACGTGATGCCGACGCTCTTGCCCACTGGCTGCGTCCCGATAGCGACGCGAGGCGGGAAACACCCACTGCCACGCCAGGTCCGTGGCCCAGGCGGGCGCCTTACGGTCGAGCGCCGTTGGCAACGCGACACGCCCCGCGCCGTCGTGCAGGTCGCGAGTGTGCAGCGCACGCACGCGCACCAGGTGCTTCTCCAGTGCTGCCCGGGCGGTATCGGGCAGCATGGTGACACGGTCTTTTCCACCTTTGCCGCGTCGCACACGGATTTCTCCGCGCGCGAAGTCGAGGTCCTTCACGCGTAACGTCAGGCACTCCAGCAAGCGCAGGCCCGCACCATACAGCAGCAGGACAATCAGTCGCGTGGTGCCGTGCAGCTGACCGAGTAGCGCACGCACTTCCCCACGACTCAGCACGGCGGGAAGGCGCGTCGGCGACGCGGATCGCAACACACACCGCAGATCGCCTATGGGCGTGGCGAGCACCTCGCGATACAACAGCAGCAGCGCGCTCAACGCCTGCATCTGCGTCGAACGTGACACGCTCCGCTCGGCGGCCAGATGCGTGAGAAACGCGATGATTTCGGTCACGCCCAAGTTCGGTGGGATGCCGCGTGCCGTGATATCGGATATAGCGGACGATCCATCCCACGGGGCGCCGACTGGCTCGCGGTCCATCGCCGGCTCGTCGATCCGGAAATCACTCTGACCATGGCAGCACCGCTCGGCGCGTATGTCGAGCCTTTCGAACACGCCGCTCGCACCGGGGTGATCACGCTGGCGGTCGTGGCGCTGCTCGCGCTCGTGCTGAGTGCGTTGCTCACCACGCGACTCACGGCATCCATCGAGCGATTGGCCCTCGCGGCAGACGCCGTTGCGGGCGGCGATCTCAACCACCGCGTTGACGGAAATGGAGCTGGCGAGGTCGGCCGGCTCGCCCTGGCATTCAACAGCATGACCGAGAGCCTGCGGCAAACTCTCACGGAGCTCACGAAGCGGCAGGCGCTCGCGGCCGTCGGAGAGTATGCAGCGTCACTCGCGCACGAGGTGCGCAACGGCCTCACCGCCGTGCGCGTCGATTTGCAGCGCGCGCAAGAGAAGAGCGCGAGAGACACACCCGGCCGGCCGCTGATCGATCGAGCGCTCGAGAATGTGAAACGACTCGATCGGACGGTCAGCGGATCATTGCGCACGGCGCGCAGCAATCATGCGCCTCGCCGGCGAATCGATCTGCGCTCCGTGCTCCGGTCGGCGACGCAAATGGCGGAAGGAGCATTCAACGAGAGCGGGAGCACGTGCGATCCGGTTGCGCCGGGCAGCGATGCCGTCTGGGTGCTGGGTGACGCACTCGCGCTCGAGCAATTGTTCCTCAACCTGCTGCTCAACTCGGCCCAGGCATTGCAGCGCGGCGCGCGCGCCGGAATAACGCTCGACGTTGACGGGGCCGAATTGCGAGTTGTGGTGAGTGACACGGGAGGCGGAATCCCGCCGCAAGATCTCGAGCACGTGCTCGATCCCTTCTTCTCGACGAAAGCAGACGGGACGGGGCTCGGTCTTCCAATCGCACGTCAGATCGCCACGGCGCACGGCGGCTCGCTGCGGATCGAGAGCGTACCGGGAGCGGGGACACGCGTCGAGGTGCGGCTCCCGTTAGCAGCCGCGCCGGGGTAGCATTGGAGCCTCGTACGGCAACACGGGCACCGCCGCTAGAAGGGTCCGCGTGTAAGCGTGCTCCGGCGTCGCGATCAGGCGGGCGGCATCACCCTCCTCCACGATCTTGCCCTTGTACATCACCGCGATTCTGTCGGCGACCCGCTCCACAACGGCGAGGTCATGGGAGATGAAGAGCAGCGACACACCCCGCTCGCGTTGCAGCTCAAGAAGCAGGTTGAGCACCTGGGCCTGGACCGACACATCGAGCGCCGAAACCGGCTCGTCGCAAATTATGAAGTCCGGCTCCAGTGCGAATGCGCGCGCGATCGCGATGCGCTGCCGCTGGCCTCCACTCATCTCGTGCGGGTAACGGTGCATGAAGTAGCGCTCCAGTCCTACCATCTCCAGGAGCGCCGCGACTTTTTTTTCGATATCACCCTTCGCAACGAGACGATGCAAACGCAGGGGCTCCGAAAGTATGTCGCGGATCTGCATGCGCGGACTGAGCGACGAGTATGGATCCTGGAATACGATCTGCATCCTCCGTCGCAGCGCACGCAGCTCGGGCCGTCCCAGGGTGAGGACTTCCTGACCGTCAAACCGAACGGAGCCGCTGCTCGGCTCGACCAGCCGCAGGATCGATCGGCCGAGTGTGGTCTTGCCGCTTCCGGACTCGCCGACGACTCCCAGGACCTCACCACGAGCGATACTCAGGTCAACGTCATCCACGGCGTGGACCCACTCGCGCGCGCCGAGCCAGCGGCCGCCGAGCGGGAACCAGGTTTTGAGCGCGGTGACCTCGAGCAGTGTATCGCTCACGACGCCCGCTCCGCATCAGTCGAAACCGGCACCACTTTATAGCAGGCGCAGCGGCGGACCGCGTCGATCTCGATCAGCGGCGGGAAAGTCACCGTGCAGCCTTCGTCGCCGATCGGGCAGCGAGGATGGAAGGTGCATCCGGAAGGCAAGCTGAGCAGATCCGGCACGCTGCCCGGAATTCCTCGGAGCGGCGTACCACGACCGGACCCAAGTCGCGGCGCCGACGCAAGCAGTCCGCGCGTGTACGGGTGAAGGGGACTCCGGAACAATGCCCCCGCCGGTGCTTCCTCGAACAGGCGTCCCGTGTACATCACCAGCACACGCTCGGCGATCGTCGCGACCACACCGATGTCGTGACTGATGATGAGGATCGCCATACCGTACTCGCTCTGAATGCGACGAAGCAGTTTCAGAATCTCGGCCTGCACTGTCACGTCGAGCGCCGTGGTTGGCTCGTCGGCGATGAGCAATTTCGGGTGGCCACTTATTGCCAGCGCAATAGCGACCCTCTGCCGCATCCCGCCTGAAAGCTCAAATGGGTACGAGCCGAATCTTTTATCGGGCTCTGGAATCCCGACGTCATCGAGCAGACGAAGCGCCTCTCGGCGTGCGTCGGTTTGTGAAAGACGGCGATGCAGGCGCAGAACCTCGACGAGCTGCGCCCCGACCGTGAACACCGGGTTCAGCGATGCACCCGGCTCCTGAAACACGAGGCCAATCTCACCACCGCGCACCTGTCGCAGCCGCTCGGTCGAAACTGTGAGCAGATCCTCGCCGTTGAACCAGACGTTGCCGCGCATGATCCGTCCCGGCCACTGAACGAGTCTGAGCAGCGACAGCGCGACGATCGTCTTGCCGCACCCCGACTCTCCCACGATCGCGACAGTCTCCCCGGCGCGCACGTCGAATGAGACGCCGTCAACCGCGCGCAGCACTCCCTCGTCGAGCAGGAAGTGAGTGGACAGATCCCGAACGCTGAGGAGCAATGTCACACGTACTTCCGCATCAGGGTCTTTGGATCGAGGGCGTCGCGCAGGCCGTCCGAGAGCAGGCTGAACGAAATGATCGTCAGCGCCAGCAGGCAGCCGGGGAAGAACGCGATCCACCATGCGACGAGCAGAGCGTCCTGACCCGCGCTGATCATGTTGCCCCACGAGGGAGTTGGCGGACGGATACCGATCCCGAGGAATGACAGCCCGGCCTCCGCGCCGATCATGCCTCCGACCATCAGCGCGGCGCTCACCAGTACCGGCGCGAGCGCGTTCGGTATGAGGTGGCGGGCAATGATGAGGTGCGCGGGCAGCCCGATTGCCCGGGCGCCCTCGATGAACTCGCGCCGCTTGAGCGAGAGGATCTCACCCCGCACGAAGCGCGCGGTGCCCGTCCAGGATGTGAAACCGAGGATCAGCACGAGGAAGAATATGTTGGCCTCGAAGAGCCCGACGAGCGTCAACATCAGAAAGAAGGTCGGAAACGCGATGATCACATCCACCAGTCGCATCAGCGAGTTGTCCATGGCGCCGCCGAAGTACCCGGCGATGGCGCCATAGAGCGTACCGAACGAGACAGCGACGAGCATCGCGAGGAGGCCGATCGAGAGCGAGACTCGCGCACCGTAAACTGCGCGGCTGAACAGATCGCGGCCGAAATCGTCGGTGCCGAATGGATGCTGCCACGAGGGTGCCTGATATCGCGTTGAGAGTACATCCTCTATCGCGGAGGGGTCGTAGCCGGCGATGATCGGGGCCACCAATGCCACAAGGTAGAAAAAGAAAATCACGTACAGCGACGCCACGGCAAGCCGGTTCGCGGCGAAGCGGCGCCACGCAAGTCGCAGAAGACTGCGCCCATGCACCGCCGGGTGCGCCAGCGAGTGCGCCGGCTGACTTCTCCGGTGGCGCGCGTCGTAAATCAGTAAGGCCACACTCGCGGGAAGTGCGAGCAGCACGAACAGCGATGCCGCCCAGCGGTCCGCGTGCGGCGTGGTGAACGCGGCGAACACGCGCTCGTGCCGCCACGCAAGGAGCAACGCCAGAGCTCCGGCGAACGCGAGCACGTGCGCCGCTCGGCGGTCAGGCCAGCCGCTTGCCGCCATACGATACTCTGGGATCCACGAGAGCGTAGGTCACGTCGGCGAACAGATTGCCCACCACGACGAGCACCGCGGCGATCATGCTCGTCGCCAGGATGACCGGATAATCGCGCGCGCCGATCGCTTCGACAGCAAGCAGGCCCATCCCCGGCCACGCGAATACTTTCTCGATCAACACGGCACCACCGAGCAGAAACGGCAATGCGAGCCCGTAGATCGTCACGATTGGAATAAGCGCGTTGCGCAGCGCGTGCTGAAGGATCACCGCCCGCTCGCTGAGCCCACGCGCACGTGCTCCGACGACGTACTCCTCGCTCAGCACATCGAGCAGCTTGTTTCGCATGAAGCGAGCGGTGCCAGCCGCGGACGCGACGCCGAGCACGAACACCGGGAGCGCGAGGTGCCACAGCCGGTCGAGCACCTTGCCAGGCAGCGAGAGCAGCTCGTAATCGAGCGAGCGGGTCTGTGACGTCGGGAACCAGTTCAGATTGACGGAGAAAACGAGAACCAGCATCAGTGCCAGCCAGAATCCGGGAATCGAGTACATGACGAGAGAGCCGACAGTGATCGCGCGGTCGGTGCGGCTGTACTGCCTCACCGCGGATATGATTCCGAGGGCGATGCCGATGAGCGCGTCAAAGAAAAGCGCGAGCACAGCGAGCTGAAGTGTGTAGGGCACTCGCTCGGCGATGAGCGACGTGACGGGCCTCCGGTAGCGGAACGACTCACCTAGATCACCTTGCGCGACGTTGCCAATCCATTTTGCGTACTGCACCGGCAGCGGCTGGTCGAGACCGTACTTCTTGCGCAGGAGCTCGATGACTTGGGGGTCCACCTCGCGCTGAAAGCGCTGCTCCATGTACATGTCCATCGGATCGCCCGGGGCGAGATGCACCATGGCGAAGGTGATGGTCGCGATCCCGAGGAGAAGTGGGATCGCCTGGAGCAGGCGCTTAAGGATGAAGCGGAGCATCAGTCAGCCACCAGACGCGGCCAATGTTGCGAGGGCACAGCGATTCTCATTTCTCCACCCACAGTTCATCCATGTACCCATCGGGCTCGGAACCTAACCCAGAGCGAAAACCGCGTATGCGCCGATGGACGAACAAGGCTTGGGAATGCGTAAGGAGGCGAACCATCGGAGGGTCATCCAAAAAGACTTTCGAGATCTCGCGGTAGATTCGGTCCTCCTCGTCTGGATCGGCCGTCTCCCGCAGGCGGTCGATCAGCTCGAATGCCTGAACGTTCGCGTACCCGAGCGGGTTGCCTCTCCCGAAAGGTCCGCCTAGTTGGCCCTGGACAAACATCCACGCCTCGAAATCGCCGCCGCGCCGCTTGTCCCACATGACTGATTCATCGAACATCTGGATATCCATCTGAATGCCGGCGCGCCGCAACTGTGCCTGGACGTAGACGGCCATCTTTTCGAGGCCGAAGCTGCTTCCTACGCTCGCCGTAAAGCGGAACGGGCGTCCGTCCTTGTCGAGGATTCCGTCGCCGTTGCGGTCCACCCACCCCGCAGCGGCGAGAAGCGTCCGCGCGAAAGTCGTGTCATAAGCCAGCGGCTCCGGCCACTCGCGCCGGCGGAACTGCCTGGACGTAAGAACAGCGTCTGTAATCGGGAGGTCGGGCGGGAGGTTCATGACGCCGAGTATGGCGCGGCGGTCCAGGGCGTGTATGAGCGCGCGGCGCACGCGCGAGTCCCGAAAGAGCGGATGGTCGGCCTTCCAATAAATAGGATGCGAGGCCGAAGTCACGGTACGATAGACACGGAAGCGCGGGTCGTTCGCGATGCCTGGAATTTGCGTCTGCTGCACCTGGGCGATGTCCACGTTCCCGCTCAGCAGCTCGGTCAGCGCTGCCCCGCCAACGAACTTGAGGATGAGGCGTTCAATTCGTGGCTTGCCCTTGTAATAGCCTGGATTGGCCTCGAACTCGATCAGTCTCTCGGGCAGGTAACGAACGAACCGGAACGGTCCGTTCCCCACCGGGTGCGTCCAGAAGTCCCACTCCCAGAACTTGCGCGGGTCGAGCGACTTGAGCAGGTGCTCGGGGTAGAAAACGATGTCGTCGAGGTAGTCCGGTTTCGCCGCGCGGATCCGTACTGTCGAGTCGTCGACGATCGTCGCGTTGTAGCCAACGTCTTTAAGGATGGCTGGATGTGCGAGCAGATCCAGCGTGAACTTGATGTCCCGGGCGGTAACGGGTTTCCCATCGTGCCATCTCAAGTCTGTGCGCAGGTGGTACGTCCACTCCTTGAAGTCGGCGGAATGTTCCCAGCTTCGCGCCAACCGACCCTCGAGCTCGCCGTGCTCATTGAGCGTCGCGAGCGGAAGAAAGATGAGGACTTCCAGGGCCAACTCGTCCGGTTTAATGTCGCTCACGTCCGGGACCGCCATCACTACGGTCGCGCCGCGGCCGAGCCCCGGGTCGCGCGCCTCGCGACAGCCGCCTGCAATGAGCAACGGCAGCAGCGCAAGCAGCGACGCTGAGCGAAGGGTGGTCATCGATGCACGCCCGGCTTCGGGATGTAGCGCCCCATCTAGCGCTCGCCGTCCACCCACAGATTCTCCATGTTGGTATTCGCATCCGCCCGGAACGGTGTGCTCAGCCCCCGCACGCGCCGGTGGACGAAAGTGACGTCAGGCTTCCAGACGAGGCGGGTGAGCGGCAGCTCCGCACGGAAGATTTTGGCCAGCTCACCATAGAGACGATCCTTCTCGTCCGGATCGGCCGTGGCCATGATCCGATCGATGACGTCGAAGGCCGCCGGGCTCCGATACCCGGTCCGGTTCTCCCTCCCGAAGTTCCGCCGTTGGGCCTCCGGGCCTGCGTTGTGGCGGAAGAGGAGGGCGTCGAAGTCTCCCGTGAGATTCTTCCACATCAGCGCGTCCTCCAGCATCACCACTTCCATCTGCACGCCGACCCGGCGCAGGTAGTCCTGGACGTAGACCGCGAGCTGAGGCGCCTGGTGCTCGTTCCACACCTTGGCAGTGAACCGGAAGGGACGACCTTCGCGCTCCCGCACTCCATCCCCATCGCGGTCGACCCACCCGGCCGCCTCCAGAATCCGGCGCGCCTCCTCTGGGTCGTACGGAAGGGCCTGGGCTTCCGGGAATTCCCCGCGGCGGGACTGCCGGAACGTTCTCGGCGCATCCGTGATGGGTGACCACGATGGCAGGTTCAAGCGGCGGGCGAGCTCCGGCCGGTCGATCGCGAGGGTGAGGGCGCGTCGCACGCGAGCATCCCGAAAGAGCGGATGATCGGTGCGCCAGTAGATCGCATATGCGGCGTAAGGGATACCGTAGTAGACCCGGAAGCGGGGATCACGGACAATTCTGGATACCTGCGCGAGGTCACCGCTGGCGATGTCAACGTTTCCGGCAAGGAGCTCTGCGAGCCAGGCGTCCCCCACGAACTTGAGGATTACCCGGTCGATCCGGGGCTTCGCCCCATAGTAGTCCGGGTTCGCCTCGAACTCCATCAGCGTCTGCGGCACGTGGCGCACGAAACGGTAGGGGCCGTTACCCACCGGCTTGAGCCAGAACTCCCACTTCCAGAACTGCTTCGGATCCAGCCCCTCCAAGAGGTGCTTCGGGTAATAGACGAGGTAGTCCAGGTACTCCGGATTCTCGGCCCGGATGGTGACCGTGGAGTCGTCGACGACAGTCGCCTTTTCGATCCCGAAACCGGGGACGCCGTCCTCGCTCAGAAGGTCGAGCGTGAACTTCACGTCGTGGGCGGTGGTGGGGACCCCGTCCTGCCAGCGGACATCGGTACGCAGGTGGAATGTGTACTCCTTGTGGTCTGCGGAATGCTCCCAGCTTCGGGCGAGCCGCCCCTCGAGCTCGCCCCGTCCGTCCTGCGTGGCGAGGGGGAGGAAGAAGAGGAAATCGAGGCTCACGGCGTCCGGGAGGATGTCACGCACGTCCCGGACGGCCATGACCACCGTGGAGTCGCGGGCGTAGGCCGGATCTTCGCCTGAGCGACAGGCGGTGAAGGCGAAGATGACGGCCGCGCAGGTGACGCCGTCGCAAAAGAACCTCGGCCACGCCTTCACTCGAGCCACAGCTCGTCGGCGAAAAGAAGCGGATTGGCTTGCCGCGAATCAACGAGCCCTCGGACGCGCCGGTGGGCGACGTGAGCGCCGGCGGCACGGAAAAGAAACGCCACCGGCCGATCCGCGCGCACGAGACCCGAAATCTCGCGATACGCTCCATCCTCAACCTCCGGGTCCGCTGCCGTCGCCGCCACCTTGAAAAGTCGCGCCAGCTGCGAATTGCGGTAGCCCGCGCCCGCCGTCCATTTTTCAGCGTAGCTGGGGCGCATGAGGAGGAAAGTTACGATCGCTTCGAACTTCCCCGCATGCAGTCTATCCAGAAGCGCATGTCTCTCGAGCCGCTGGAGCTCCATGCGCACACCCAATCGCCGCAGCTGATCCTGAACATAGAGAGCCGCCTGGTCACCCGGCGATTCCGCAAGCGTTAGAGCTGTGAAGTGGAAGCCATGGCCGTCCCGCTCGCGCATACCACCGCGGCTTTGTCGCCAGCCCGCCTCATCCAATAGACGCATCGCCTCCGCAACGTCATAACGCGGCTCGGCCAACTGGCCCCTGCGAAATTGTCTTATTGACTCCACCCCATCGACGAGCGAGAGCTGTGCGGGCAGGCCCAGGACCTGGAGCAGTTCCCGCCGATTGATGGCCAGGCTCAACGCGTGCCGCGTCTGCCGATCTCGAAAGAAGGGGTGCTGGTTCTGCCAGACTAGCGCCCAGGAACGACCAGGGTTTGGCTCCCAATACGTGCGGAAACGGGGATCGCTGGCGATCCCCCTTACATGCGCAGGATCGAGCTGGATCGCGTCTACATTGCCGCTGCGCAATTCGGTCACGCCAGACTGACCGGCGAACCTCAACACGACGCGCGGGATTCTCGGCTCGCCCTTGAAGTAATCGGCGTTCGCCTCGAGCTCAACCATAGTATGCGGCAGATGGCGGCTGTACCGATATGGACCGTTTCCGACGGGTCGCTCCCAGAAATCCCAGTCGTAGAATTTCTGATAGTCGAGGTCCTTGAGCAGATGCTTGGGGAGGATGCTTACGGCGGAGTCGGACCACTCGGAACCGCGCACGGTAAAGCTCGATCCATCGTGCACCGTCAGAGTCTGGATGAAGCGGGGTCCCCAGTATGGGGAGTCGGGACGCGAATGCAGCTTCAGCGTGAACTCTACGTCATCCATAGTGACTGGCCTTCCGTCGTGCCAGCGAACGCCGGTGCGCAGGTGATAAGTCCACTGCCGGTGATCCGCCGAGCGTTCCCAACGCGCGGCGAGGCCTTCCCGTCGATCGCCAGTCAACTCGTTTTCCCGAACGAGCGGGAGAAAAACGAGGAACTCACCTGCGAAATCCGGGCAGATCGGTTTGTAGTTGTTATTTATTGGTCCATCAATCCCGATGATCAGGGTGGAGGAGCGAGCCGACGCCCCGTTCTCCGTTTTGCGGCAGGCGCCAGCCACGCCAAGAGCAATTGAGCCCGCGCAGAGCTTTACGAACCCGCGACGATCGGGGAGGCTACGATTCGAATCGCAATCCGCGAGCATCAATCTGTGGATAGTCGTCGTTGATGCGCCCACTACGGCTTCCCATCCTCGACCCACAGGTCCTCCATGTACGTGTCGGGCTGGGCGTGAAACGGAGTGCTCAAACCGCGGATTCGCCGGTGGACGAACCAGTTATTCGAATACGGAACGAGGCGCACCATCGGAGGGTCCGTCAGAAAAATCTCCGAGATCTCGCGGTAGATCCTGTCCTCCACTTCCGGATCCGCCGTCTGCTGCAGACGGTCGGTCAGCTCGAATGCCTGCGCGTTCGCGTACCCAAGCGGGTTCCCGCTCCCGAAATCTCTGCGCAATGCGCCTGATTGCTGAACATGCATCCACGCCTCGAAATCGCCGGCGCGCAGCTTATTCCACATGACTGGGGCATCGACCATCTGGATATGCATCTGAACGCCCACGCGCCGCAATTGTGCCTGAACGTACACGGCCAGCTTGTCACGGTCTAATCCGCTTCCTACGCTAGCGGTAAAGCGGAAAGGTCGCCCGTCCTTTTCGAGGACTCCATCGCCGTTGCGTTCAGCCCAACCCGCAGCGGCGAGAAGCATCCTCGCCCGAGCCGTGTCGTACGGCAGCGGCTTCGGCCATTCGCGGCGGCGGAGCTGCCTGTACGTAAGGACCGCGTCCGTGATGGGCGCGTCGGGCGGGAGGTTCACGAAGCGCAGCAGCTCGCGGCGGTCAATCGCCAACGTGAGAGCTCGCCGCACGCGAGAATCTCGAAAGAGCGGGTGGTCGGCCTTCCAATAAATTGAGAACGCGGGCGGAACCACGTTATTATGGATTCGGAAGCGGGGATCGCTCGCGATGCGTGGAATCTGACCGGGCTCCCCCTGCACGATGTCCGCGTTGCCGCTCAGCAACTCGGTCATGCCCGCCTTCCCAACGAACTTGGCGATCACGCGCTGAATTCGCGGCTTGCCTTTGTAATACCTTGGATTCGCCTCGAACTCGATCAGTCTCTCCGGCAGGTAACGAACGAACCGGAAGGGTCCGTTCCCCACCGGCTGCGTCCAGAAGTTCCACTCCCAGAACTTGGCGGGGTCGAGAGCCGCGAGCAGGTGCTCCGGGTAGTAGACGATGTCGTCCACGTAGTGCTGGTTTGCCGCGCGGATCCGTACCGTGGAGTCGTCAACGATCGTGGCGTTGATTCCGGTGTACCCAGTGCCCGCTTTTGCGAGCAGATCCAGCGTGAACTTGACGTCGCGAGCGGTGACAGGCTTGCCGTCGTCCCATCTGACGTCTGTGCGCAGGTGGTACGTCCACTCCTTGAAGTCGGCGGAATGTTCCCAGCTTCGCGCCAGCCGGCCCGCGAGTTCGCCGTGCTCATCGAGCGTCGCGAGGGAGAGGAAGGTGAGGAAATCCAGTTTCGCATCGGGTTTCATGGCGCCGACGTCCTCGACGGCCACCACTACGGTGGCTCCGCGGTCGAGCGCAGGGTCACGCGCATTACGACAGCCTGCGAGAGCGAGCAATACACCCGCCGCGAGCGGAGCTCGTCCGGTTCCGCGCAATGACGCGATTCTCATCGACGCTCAGCCCTCCTCCTCCAGCCACAGGTGTTCCATGTACTTATCCGGTTTAGCATGATACGGCGTACTGAGCCCGCGAACCCGCCGGTGGACGAAGGTTGTGAGGGTTGTATTAACCAGGCGCGTGAGGGGCAGGTCGACCCGAAGGATCTCCGCCAACGCCCGGTAGATTCTATCCAGCTCATCCGGGTCGCCCGTGGCCTCCACCTGGTCAATCAGCCTGATGGCTTCCGGGTTCCGATAGCCGGTGGGATTGTCCCTTCCGAGATATCTCTTTCGGGCTTCGTCCGCGCCCCATTGTTGCCACATGAACGCGGCCTCGAAGTCTCCGGCATCCAACCTCTTCCACATCAGTCCCTCATCGAGAACCTGTAAGTCCATGCGGACGCTCACCCGGCTCAACAAAGCCTGGACGTAGACCGCCATCTGATTGAATCCGTCGCCGTCGTGCACGATCGCGGTGAATCGGAACGGCCGCCCGTCCCGCTCGCGCACCCCGTCGCCATCGCGATCCTGCCAGCCGGCTGCTTCGAGCAGCGCCCGAGTCTGCTCCGGATCGTACGACAGCGCCTCGGGAAACTGTCGGCGTGAGAGTTGGCGGCCCGTGATGACCCCGTCAAAGAGGGGGAGATCGGCGGGCAGGTTCAAGACTCGAAGAAGCTCTCGCCGGTTGATCGCGAGCGTGAGGGCCCGCCGTACTGCGACATCCCGGAAGAGAGCATGGTCGCACTTCCAATAGATGGCTTTGCCACCAGCGTAGATCTGGTGATACACGCGAAAGCGGGAATCTCTTTCCATTCGAGGAATCTGCGCCAGATCGCCACGCACGATGTCCGCATTGCCGCTCAAAAGCTCGGTAATGCCGGCCTTGCCGACAAACTTGAGCACCACCCGAGCGATCTTGGGTTTGCCTCGGTAGTAGTCCGGATTAGCCTCGAACTCGATCATCGCCTCGGGCACATGGCGGACGAAGCGGAAGGGCCCGTTGCCCACCGGACGCGTCCAGAAGTCCCAGTCATAGAACTGTTTCGGATTGAGGTGCTCCAACAGATGTTTTGGATAGAAGACGATATCGTCCCGGTAGCCCGGATTCCCCCGAATCTTGACGGTGAAGTCATCAAGAACCGTCACGGATTCGAAGACGTATTCGTGCACGTCGGGATGGCTCAGGAGGTCCAGGGTGAACTTGACATCGTGGGCGGTGACTGGTGTTCCGTCATGCCAGCGGACGTCGTTCCGCAGGTGATAGATCCAATCGCGATAGTCGGGGGAATGTTCCCAGTTCCGAGCCAGCCAAGGCTCAAGCTCTCCTCGTTCATCCCACTTGGCTAGCGGGAGAAACACGAGGAAATCGAGGTCGGTCACGTCCGGTTTGATGTCGTTGACGTCGGAAACCGCCATGACCACCGTCGAGCCGCGCCGATAGGCAGGGTCACCGCCTCGTCTGCATCCTGCCGCCGCGAGGATCAGCGAACCAGCACTCACCTGCATGAATTCGCGCCGGTCGATCGAGTTCGGCCACGCGCTCTCTTGCGCGTTCATCGCTGGCCGTCCTCCTCCACCCATAGCTCGTCCATGTACCAGAGGGGATCGGACCGGAAGGGCGAGCTGAGCCCCCGGACGCGACGATGGACCACGTACGTCCACTGCGCGGGATAGAGAGGAGTCATGGGAATCTCGGCCTGGAAGATCGGCCACAGCTCCCGGTAAATGCTGTCCCGCTCATCGGGGTTCATGCTCGTCGTTGTACGTTCGAGAAGATCGCCTACTCTCAGATTCGCGTAACCGAGCAGCGATTTCTTGCCAAAGATGATGGGGTTTGCGTTCTCGCCGCCCAGGCTCGTCACGATCGCGGCGTCGAACTCACCCCGTCGCCACCGATCCCGTCCCGCCAGCATGTCCATGCTGAGAATCTCCATGCGGATTCCCACACGACGCAGCTGCGACTGGATGAAGAGAGCCGCCTGGTGCCGGGATGTCCCCGCCGTCCACCCGCCTGTCATCATGAGCAGGCTGAAGTGAAACTGTCGGCCGGCGCGGTCGCGGACCCCATCGCCATCGGTGTCGCGCCACCCGGCTTCGTCCAGGAGACGGGCAGCCTCCACGGTATCATATGGTAGCGGTGCCGGGAGCTCGCCGCGGTCAAGCTGCCGCTCGGTGAAGATCACGTCGAAGACAGGCGTTGTCTCGGGCAGATTCCCGACGCGGTGCAGCTCACGCCGATCAATGGCCAGAGTCAGGGCTCTGCGGACTCGCGGATCCCGGAAGGCCGCGTGCCGATGGTTCCAGTAGACGGCGGTGAATACGCCGCCGCGCGCGAAGGAGGAATACGCGTGGAACCGGGCGTCGGCCTTCAGCTGAAGTAGACTGCCGGGGTTCACGTAGGCGACGGCGTCCACGTTGCCGCTCACCAGTTCCGTGGTTGACGGCTCCGGCGCGAGCTTGACGATCACCCGATCGATGCGGGGGCGCCCGCGGTAGTACTCGGGGTTTGCCTCGAAAATCATTGCGGTGTTCGGTATCCTCCGAACGAAGCGATATGGGCCGTTGCCCACCGGCGCTTTCCAGAATTCCCAACTGGCGTATTTGTCCGGGTCGAGCCCCTCCAGGAGATGCTTCGGGAGGTAGACCATCCACTCGTCCAGCGGGCTGCCAGGTCCTCGGCGGTGGTAGGTCAGCGTATAGGTGCTGTCGTCGAGGACCGCGACCGAATAGACTCGTGCGCCCTGCAGCCAGGCGCGGCGATGGAGCTCCAGCGTAAAGGCGGCGTCGTGAGCGGTGACCGGCACTCCATCGTGCCAGCGGACGTCGGTTCGAAGATGAATTGTCCAGCTGCGATAATCGGGCGAGTGCTCCCAGCTCCGCGCCAGTCGTCCTTCCACCTCGCCCTTCTCGTTCCGGGCCACGAGCGGGAGAAAGAGGAGGAACTGGGGCGCGTCGCTCCAGATTGTACTCTCGTCGCCGGGGAGGAGGACGGTCACCGTGGATTCCCCCTGCACCGTGCGCTCGCCGGCGCAGGCGAGACAAGCGAGTCCTGCGAGAAGTAAACTCGTGCGATTGACTCGGTTTACGTCGCTCAGGGATCGTCCTCGATCCACAGGTGCTCCGCCGCCCACAAAGGATTGGCCCTGAACGGACTGCTCATCCCCTTCACTCTCCGATGTGCGACGTAGGTCTCGACATTGAGCGCGAGAATGGTGAACGGCAGGTCCTCTGCGATTGCCGCCGACAAGCGGACAAAGGCGTCGTCCAGCTCATCGGCATCACGCGCGTTCCGCGCCGCGTTGAGCAGCTGGGTGACACGCGGGTTGCGGTAGCCGATATCAGAGCTGGACCCCAGGACCTTTTGATCCAGCTCGTCAACGGTCATAGAAAAGCCGGCGATTGCCGCGTCGAATTGCCCGCCCTCAAGCCGTGCCCGGAGTGCCAGATTCTCGAGCCTCACGATGTTCACCCGTACGCCCACCTGGCGGAGCTGGGCCTGAACGTACACCGCCGCCGCTTCCCACCTAGGAGTAACGATCAGGGAAAAGCTGAACTCCCGGCCATCACGCTCGCGAATTCCACTGGCATCACGGTCTCGCCAGCCCGCTTGATCGAGCAGCTCACTCGCCTGTACACGGTCGTACGGGAGCGCTTTAGGTAGCTCGCCCTGCCAGTATTGACGCTCGGTGTAGACCCCATCGACGATGGGGAGATTTTCCCACATGTCGAGCACTCGAAGGAGCTCGCGTCGATTGATGGCAAGTGTCAGCGCCCGACGCGCCCGGCTATCTCTGAAGAGCGGATTCCGTTGATTCCAGAGGATGGTTTGTATGCTCTTGATGTCATCCCAGACCTCGTAGTACACGCGAAAACGGGGGTCATTCTTGATCGTGACCACATCGCTCCTGACGAAATGACTCACTGCGTCCACATTTCCGCTCATCAGCTCCGTCACCGACGGTGGGCCGAACTTCACGATGACTCGATTGATCTTCGGCTTCGTCAGCGCGTAATCGGGATTCGCCTCGAACTCCATGAACGTCTTGGGCACATGCCGGACGTAGCGATATGGACCGTTGCCAACCGGGCGCGTCCAGAAGTCCCAGTTGCGGAACCCTGATGGAGCGAGGTCTTTCAGGAGATGTTTCGGCAGGATGACGGGCCAGTGCTCCGGTTCGGTCGGGATAGAGCCGCCGCTGTACGTGATGACAAACGTGCTGTCATCGGGAACGACTGTCGTATAAGATCCCGGCGCTCGCTGCAAAACGTCGGGGTGACTGATCAGTTCGAACGTGAACTTGACATCGTGCGCCGTAACGCGCACTCCGTCGTGCCACCGCACGTTCGTGCGCAGGTAATAAGTCCACGTCCGGAAATCAGGAGAGTGTGCCCAGCTCTTTGCCAACCGGCCCTGCCATTTCCCGTTCTCGTCCGGAAGCGCGAGCTCGAGGAAGGCGAGGGAGCGCGGCCAGGTCCGCTCGTCACTCGGATGAAGCACCGTGAAAGCCGAGCCGCGGGTCTGGCTTCGGTCGCCTCGGCTGCATTGGATACTTGCAAGCGCGACGAAGCAAACGCAGAGGCCGAACTTCAAACGCGCCGATGCCGCGCGGCGAACACGCATCATTGGAAGTTCCCCCGATAGGGGGTCGGCACCCACCCCACTAGTCCCTGTCGATCCAGAGCAGCTCCGCGCTACCCGCCGGATCTATGTGATGGCGGTCGATGCCGCGCACACGCCGGTGCGCGACCGTCACGACGCCACCCGAGGGGATGAAAGTGATTGGAAGGTCGGCGCTCAGCACAGGCCACGTCCGTCGATGCAACGCGTCTACAGCCGCCGGATCGACGGTGGTGTCGGCGGCTTGGAGCGCCGCCACTACTTGAGGGGCGTGATAGCCAATGGGCGATTGAGGTCCAAAGTACCGAATCGGTCCGCGCTCCTGACCTCCCGGAAACCGCCTCGAAATCGCGGCCTCGAAATCGCCGTCACGCACACGCTCGTCGAGGACGCTGAAACCTACGACTCGCAAATCCGCCTGGATTCCTAGCCGACGCAGCTGTGCCTGGAGGAGAACGGCGATTCTATCCCCCGCTTCGGCATTTGTCGCAAGCAACGCGAAACGAAAGCGCCTGCCATCGCGGTCGCGGATCCCGTCTCCATCCGTATCCTTCCAGCCGGCGCGCTCGAGCAACGCCACGGCCTCAGCGGTATCGAACGGTACCGGGGGCGGAAGCTCGCCGCGCCGGAACTGGCGCGGAGTGTAAATCACGTCAAAGATTGTCGGCTCGCCGGGCGCATTGAGACCGCGGTACAATGCGCGCCTGTCAATGGCGAGAGTCAGCGCACGGCGTATCACCGCGGGTGCGAAGAGCGGAGTGCGCTGGTTCCAGATGATTCCCCTGTTATAGCTCGAGCCCTCGGCTCGGTAAGTGACGAAGCGCGAGTCGCGCGCGATTTCCGGAAGTCGCATCGAGCTGAAATACGGTAGCACATCAACGTTGCCCGCGAGCAACTCGGGCACCGGTTGCTCCTCTCCTACGCCGAACCGCAGCATCACGCGGGCGATGCGCGGCCGGCCCGCGAAGAAGTCTGGATTGGCCTCGAATTCCATCATCTGGCCGGCGACGCGTCGGGAAAATCGGTACGGTCCATTGCCCACTGGCTCGCGCCAGAACTGCCATTTGTAGAAATCCGCTGGAGGGAGCCGCTCGAGCAGATGCTTCGGGTAATAAACCGTCCAGTCGTCGAGCGGAGTTCCGACGCGGCCACCACGGGTGGTGATGCGATATGTGCTGTCGTTGAGCACTTCAACGCGATACGCGTCGGGCGGCGCCTTCCCAACGTCGGGATGTCGCATCAGCTCCAGGGTGAATGCGACATCCTGCGCCGTCACGCGCACACCGTCGTGCCAGCGCACATCGTTGCGCAGCTGAACCGTCCACGTGCGCCAATCGGGCGTGTGCTGCCACGAGCGTGCCAGCCGCGGGCGCGGGTCGCCGAGCGAGTCGAGCGTCACCAGAGGCAGGAACACCAGGAATTTTCCGTGCATGTCCCACGACGGGTTCATGGCGTCTTCAGTGAAGTAGGCGATGCGCAGCGTTGAACCGGTCTCGTCCGCGCGATCTTTTGTCGCACAAGCGCCGATGAGCGTCGTCAACGCGACGAGCGCGGCGGCAGCGACCAGTGCACCGCGGCTCATTTCTCGATCCAAAGATCCTCCATGTACGCGGCGGGGTAGTAATGATGCGAAGCGCTCAAACCGCGGATTCGCCGGTGGACGAACCAGGCGATCGAAACCGGGATCAGTCGAACCATCGGAGGGTCCGCCCGAAATATTTCCGACACCTTGCGGTAAATCCGGTCCTCCTCGTCCGGATCAGCCGTCCGCTCCAAACCTTCGAGCAGCTTGAACGCCTCAACGTTCGCGTACCCGAGCGGGTTGCCTCTCCCGAAATCTGTGTCCAATGACTGTGGAGAGTGAGAATGCATCCACGCCACGAAATCGCCGCCTCGCAGCTTGTCCCACATAACCGGATTATCGAACATCTGGATATCCATCTGAACGCCGACGCGCCGCAACTGGGCCTGGACGTGCACCGCCAGCTTTTCGCGGCCCAATACAGTTCCTACGCTCGCGGTAAAGCGGAACGGGCGTCCGTCCTTGTCGAGGATTCCGTCGCCGTTGCGGTCCACCCAACCCGCAGCGGCGAGAAGCGTCCGCGCGAAAGCCGTGTCGTACGGCAGCGGTTCGCTCCACTCGCGCCGGCGGAACTGCCTGGACGTAAGAACCGCGTCTGTGATGGGCAAGTCGGCCGGGAGGTTCATGACGCCGAGCATCTCGCGACGGTCCAGGGCGTGTGTGAGCGCGCGGCGGACGCGGGGGTCCTGAAAGAGCGGATGGTTGGCCTTCCAATAGATGGCGGAGGCGTGATGACCCAGCCCTCTCCGATAAATGCGGAAGCGCGAATCGTTCGCGATGCGCGGAGTCTGACTGGGCTCGACCTGCGCCATGTCCACCTGCCCGGTCAGCAACTCGGTCAGACCCGCCTCGCCAACGAACTTGAGGATCACCCGCTCGATCCGGGGCTTCCCCCGGTAGTAGTCCGGGTTGGCCGCGAACTCCATCAGCGTCGGCGGCATGTAGCGCACGAAACGGTATGGGCCGTTCCCCACCGGCTGACGCCAGAACTCCCACTCCCAGAACCGCTTCGGGTCCAGCCCCTCCAAGAGGTGTTTCGGATAGTAGACGATGTCGCCCAGGTAGTAGAGGCTGGACGCTCGAATCGTCACCGTGGAGTCGTCCACGACGGTGGCCTTGATCCCGGGGTACTCGGCGACGTCGGGGTGGCCGAGGAGATCCAGCGTGAACTTCACGTCGTGGGCGGTAGTGGGGACGCCGTCCTGCCAGCGCACATCGGTACGCAAGTGGAATGTGTACTCCTTGTGGTCCGCGGAGTGCTCCCAGCTCCGGGCCAGCCGCCCTTGGAGCTCACCTCGCTCGTCCCACGTCGCAAGGCGGAGGAAGAAGAGGAAGTCGAGGTCCGGTCCGGCGTCAGGCAGGACTTCCCGAACGTCCGACACGGCCATGACCACGGTGGAGCCGCGGTCGTAGGCAGGATCGTCTGGGCGACCGCAGGCGATGGGACCAAGGGAGAGAACGAGGGTTGCCGCCAGCCGCCAGAACGGCGTCCCGATCCGCGTCACTCCTAACGTGAGTTTCACCCCCAGGCGGATTGAGTTCAACGCCAATTAGACGTTCACGAGCGTTACTTCGCCCGGTAGCGGGCTTGGCAGCGCCGCGATGACGGCCTGCACGAGTGTCTCGAGATCCTGCATTCGATTGCTCCGCGCGTCCAGCACGAGAATCGCGATGGGTCGGCCCCTTAGGTTCTGCTGATGGCGTAGGCTCTGGTCAAGCGTCAGGAACGCGTCGAACTCCCGCTGGCATGCATCGAGTAATTCACCGTTCAGATCAGACCACCCACGCTGATGGACGCTCTCCACATTATGGCCGACCAGAAAGGCGCCGAAGGCAACTGGCAGGTTGGCATCGAGGACCACGCGCACGACCGGCGCGTGACTTACGCGGCGGTCGCGTGAGCGACTAACGCTCGCTTCGCCACTTCCAGGACAGCGATCGCATGCTCCCGCGTGACGCTTGGGAACTGTGTAAGGAACACGTCGAGGGAATCGGAGCAGCGGCGCAACGAGAGGGCGTAGATGAAGTAGCCTTGCTCTATTTTTCTTGCGCCGGTCTTATGGAGTGAATGTAGAATATCGCATCCCATGCTTGAATCGGATTTAGTGGCTGATATTCCCGTTGCCACCGCATTTCCCTCACCTGGTTCAGCCATTCGTACACCGGCCCTGCTTTCGGTACGGTGCGTAGATCAAGGAAGAACATCGGCAACCCAATCTGGGCGAGCTCGCCATCCAGACTCCCCCTTTTCGAAGGTTCAACAATCGGAGCCCGGTAGGGTTCCTCCCAGCCGGATGATTGTACGCCTCGGTAAAAGGTGAACCCAATGTTGACGTAGTCACCTCCCAGCATCGAATCAAGAAATAGCCCGAGACGCGCCCGTTCCCCCCATTGCAGGACCTTCATGATGTGACTGTTGTGGGCCCACACCACAATACGACCACTGGGGCCTTCGCGCTGTAAAACCCAGAGAACATTGTCAGCCATCGCCCTGTCGCGCTCTAAGTCATAACCGTTCGCGTCGTCAGGTTTCTCTTCAGTGGCGGCGCCCCTGTAGGCGGTATCAAGTTGTCTGGCCGCGATGGCGTAGTGGTAAGCCCACTCATACTCATCCTCAGACGACCGGCGGATGTAGTCAACTCGCCGGGCTTCAAACCGCGACACCAGATCGGCAATTGCCGCCGTGTATGCGTTCCGTTCCTCAACCGCAAGCTTCTTGTATTTTTTCAGGGATACACCCCGTGCCTGGTCCCCGCCTCCCGAGCCCAGAAATCTTCCCACAAGCGGCAGTACGCTCTGGCGCCTGGCAAAAGCCGCATAGTCAGGGTCGACCTTATCCAGGTAGGTCAACGCCCCTTCGATTGCCGCCAACGGGCTGCTGTAACTAACCGCGACATCAATCCCGTAAAAATGGAGCTTGCGGGTGTGCTGCGGGTTCTCGTTGTAACGCCGCATCCACCGGACGAGCGCCAGCAGCTCCTGTTCATTCCCGAACCCCCAGGTGAACCAGTTATGCTGCCAGCGTTCGGGCTCATCGACGCGACCGAGCACGTAATCGTTGATTTTGACCGCTTCGGCAAATCCCGTTTCCATGGCAAAGGCCGTAAACCCCATCTCCTCGACAAGAAATTCGAGCAGGCGATGCCTGACCTGGTAGAACTCGTGTACTCCGTGCAGGCTTTCCCCGAGCGCAACCACCCGCGCCTTCCCGATCATCTTTTTGATCGGCTGCAGGTCCTTGAAGCCCTTTCCAGGTTCAGTCGTCGTGACCGGGATGGCGTTCTTTGCAGCCCATGCAACGAAGGCATCAGCCTCCCGCTCAGATTGCTTCGCCTCCTGCGCACGAACCAGCGGAGCGATGACCGCAAGACTGGCGACAAGAAAGACAACCATTGTTCCTTTTGGGCTATGCATTTTTGCCTCCTCTCCCCAATCACCTTTCAAAGGACGACCTGTGGTCACCAATAGGGGTGCCCATCCCATGCTTGATTGAAGGTGAGCCGTCGCACATTCGAGCCGTCGGCATCCATCACGTACATTTCGAAGTTGTCTCTCGGCTTCTTCGCTTTCCCGTCCCGGTTGGAGCCAAAGGCGATCTTCTTTCCATCTGGCGACCAAACGGGAGTCAAGCTACTTCTGCCCATAGCCGTTGCGTTCGAGAGCCTGTCTACATTGGACCCGTCGGCATTCATCACGTAAATCTCTGCGGCCCTGAGCCAGTTTTTCGAGGTTCGGTCCCAGCTTGAGTCGAAGGCGATCCTCTTTCCATCCGGCGACCAAGCGGGATGCTCACTGCCGAGGCTCTTGCCCGGTGTATAGGTGAGCCGCTTGACATTGGATCCGTCACCGTCCATGACATAAATTTCCTGTTTTCCGTCCCGGCTGGAGTCAAAAACGATCCTCTTTCCGTCGGGCGACCAATCCGGATTCTCGTTGCTCTTACCGCTACCCTTCGTGTGCGTGAGCCGGTGCACATTCGAGCCGTCGGTATCCATTACGTAGATCTCCATGTTCCCGTCCCGGTTGGATGCAAAGGCGATCCTCTTTCCATCCGGCGACCACGCGGGATTTTCGCTCTCCTTACCTGGCGTGTGCGTGCGTCGCTGCACATTGGAGCCATCCGCATCCATCTCGTAAACCTCCAGGTTCCCCTCTCGATTGGAGGCGAAGGCAATTCTCTTTCTATCCGGCGACCAGGCAGGAACCCAACTGGCTCCACCCTTGCCCGATGTGTGCGTGAGCCGCTGCTGGTGGGAACTGTCAGGGTCCATGACGTAGACCTCTTCGTGTCCATCCCGCTCTGAGTCAAAGACGATTTTCTTCTGTCTCCGGTCTGCTTGCCGTGCCTCCTGAGTACCACCCAAGGGAGGAACGATCGCAAGGCACGACAACATCATGAGAAACAAAGCTCGCTTCATCTTTCCCTCCTACTGTTTCCCTGCTTAACGGCGGGCAGGAAGTCCTTCAGCACCCAGACTTCGCTGCGGGCCTCCGTCCCTGCCGTGAAGGCGATGCGCGTGCCGTCGGGATCAACACTCAGGCCATACGGCACCAGTGCTTCCATCTTCAGCCCCAGGTTCTGCGGCTCTCCGCCGTCGGCAGAGATGCGCCAAAACTCGAACATCCCATTTTCCCCGGCGACGGTGCGGGCATAAATGATGTGGCGCGAGTCAGGTGTCCAGGCCGGCACACCAACAGTGGCCGGATCTTGCACTCGAAGTAGTTCAAGGGGTTGACCGCCGTCGGTCGGTAGGACCATCAGTGCAGTGGTTCTATCAACCGTTTTTCCAATATGCGAACGCGGAAGAGGACAGTCCGGGCGCGGGATCTGCCGCTACCGCACTTTTCGCCCCGTCCAGTCATACCGATACTTTCGCCCCGTCTGGTCAAGTCCGCTCAGGTGCACTACCAGGCCGGTCACCGTCCCGGCGGGGTTAACGACGAACGACAACTGCATGTCCGCGATTTTCAGAAAGAATTCTGTCGGTGCCTCGGCAAAGAGCTGCGCCCGCCGGTTCCCGGCCGGTTGAGCCCAGAGCGACCCATTCTCTTTCGTGATCACGATCGGGACAGGCACCGCGTATTCGCCGACGAACCGGTCCAGCGTAGCCGGGTCAAGCTTGATCTCCCGCCGCCTGACCAGCGCATCGTTCAACTCAGCCGTCCCATCATAGAAAGCCGCCAGCTCGACAAGCCTGGCGCCACTGGCGTCCGCCACAGCGTAGCTCACAAAGGGATAGTTGTCCGACAGGATCGCTCCGCCGAACTCGCCGCGCTTGTTCACCGCGTAGAAGGCGAGGCCGAATTTCGGCCGCCCCCGTTGATTGAGCAGCCGCGGCTCCGTAGTCGCCACCACGCGCCGCAGCGTTTCCAGGCACGCATCGGTGGGCGAGAGGCCGCGCCGCATTCCCTCTACAGTAAGGAACGCGCCGCAAACCTTCATGTTCGCCTCACCGCGCCCGGTCGAGCCCGCCGCGCCAACATCGTTGTCGCAGTACTGACCCGCGCCGATGATGGGCGAATCGCCGACGCGACCGGGGATCTTCCACGAGCGACCACTCGTCGACGTGCAAGAGCTGAGGTCACCATTGGCCGCGACCGCGTTCATGTTGATCGTGCCATGCGTCCACGCGATCTTGTCCGACCAAAGTGCCGCGTTCAATGGCTGGTCCTCCTCGTCCGTCCGTTTCTTCTGCGCTGCATTCCAGCGGAGCCAGTTCTCGCGCGCCTTGTCGTTGATCCACCCATCCCCGCTCTTGGCGCGCGTTGCCTTCCATTTCAGCCACTCCGCCTTCGACTTGTCGGTGAGGAGGTTCTGCTCCTTGAAGCCCATGGAGAGCGCGAAACGCCTAGCGTCCTTGCCCACGAGGAGCATGTGGTCCGTGTACTCCATCACGGCCCTGGCGACGAGCGATGGCGTGGCAATCCCCTCGAGCGCGCCGACGGCGCCGGCTCGCCTTGTGGGGCCGTGCATGCACGAAGCGTCGAGCTGTACGACTCCCTCCTCGTTGGGCAGTCCGCCGAGTCCGACAGACTGATCTTCCGGGTCGAGCTCCTGAATGTTCACGCCGGCAATGATCGCGTCGAGCGTGTCGGCGCCTTTCATCAGCATGTCGTAGGCGACCTTGACGCCGCGAATGCCGTTGTCCGAGGCAACCACGCAGGGCCGCGAGCCCTTCGGGATGATGATGGCGGGCGCCGGGAACGTCGGGGACCCGGCGATCCTTGCGCCGAGGACGGGTACGGCGGCGCCGGCCAGGAGGAACTCGCGACGGGAGATGGTCTCTCTCATTGATGCTCCGCGTTTGAACGTAAGGGATGATATCGATTTCAGACATGCGTTCTCCTGATCGGACAACGTGCCTCTCAACGAACCTATATGTAGTGCCGTCCGTGGCGAACGCTACGGATGGGCCGCTAGGAGGAGAGAGGAGCTTCCAACCCTCATTTCTCCAGCCACAGATCTTCCATGTACTTATCCGGTTTAGCATGAAACGGCGTACTGAGCCCGCGAACCCGCCGGTGGGCGAAGGTTGTGAGGGTTGTAGGAACCAGGCGCGTGAGAGGCAGGTCGGCTCGAAGGATCTCCGCCAGCGCGCGGTAGATCCGATCCAGCTCGTCCGGGTCGCCCGCAGTCACCGCCTGGTCAATCAGCCTGATGGCTTCCGGGTTCCGATAGCCGGTAGGATTGTCTCTTCCGAGATATCTCGTCCGGGCTTCGTCCGCACCCCAATGTTGCCACATGAACGCGGCCTCGAAGTCTCCGCCGCCCAGTCTCTTCCACATCAGACCCTCATCGAGAACCTGCAAGTCCATGCGGATGCCCACCCTGCTCAACATGGCCTGGACGTAGACGGCCATCTGATTGAATCCGTCGCCGTCGTGCACGATCGCGGTGAATCGGAACGGCCGCCCGTCCCGCTCTCGCACCGCACCGCCACCGCGATTCTGCCAGCCGGCTGCTTCGAGCAGCGCCCGACCTTTCTCCGGATCGTACGGCAGCGCCTCGGGAAACTGTCGGCGTGAGAGTTGGCGGCCCGTGATGACCCCGTCAGCAATGGGGAGATCGGCGGGCAGGTTCAAGATTCGAAGCAGCTCTCGCCTGTTGATTGCGAGAGTGAGAGCGCGCCGCACTGCGACGTCACGAAAGAGAGCATGGTCGCACTTCCAATAGATGGCTTTGGCGCCGGCGTAGATCTGGTGATACACGCGAAAGCGGGGATCTCTTGCCACTCGAGGAATCTGCGCCAGATCGCCACGCACGATGTCAGCATTGCCGCTCAGAAGCTCGGTGAACCCGGCCTTGCCCACGAACTTGAGCGCCACCCGAGCGATCTTGGGTTCGCCTCGATAGTAGGCTGGATTCGCGTCGAACTCGATCATCACCTCCGGAACATGGCGGGCGAAGCGGAATGGCCCGTTCCCCACGGGGCGCGTCCAGAAGTCCCACTGCGAAAAGTTTTTGGGGTCGAGGTGCTCCAGCAGATGTTTCGGATAGAAGACGATATCGTCGCGGTATTCGGGATTCCCCCGAATCTTGACGGTGAAGTCGTCAAGAACCGTCACGGAATCGAAGACGTATTCGTTCACGTCGGGATGGCTCAGGAGATCCAGGGTAAACTTGACATCGTGGGCGGTGACTGGTGTTCCGTCATGCCAGCGGACGTCGGTCCGCAGGTGATAGGTCCAATCGCGGTAGTCGGGGGAATGTTCCCAGCTCCGAGCGAGCCACGGCTCCAGCTCTCCTCTTTCGTCCCACTTGGCTAGCGGGAGAAACACGAGAAAATCAAGGTCACTAACATCGGGCTTGATGTCGTTGACGCTGGAGACCGCCATGATCAGCGTAGAGCCGCGCGCGTAGGCCGGGTCACCACCACGGCGGCAGCCGACCGTAGCGTAAGCCAGCGAACCGACGCTGAGCTGCATGAATTCGCGGCGATCGATCGATCTTAGCAAGGCTAACTTCTGCACGCTCATTGTTGGCTCTCATCCTCGAGCCACAGCTCCTCCATGTGCACGAGCGGATCGGCTCCCCACGGACGGATCAATCCGCGGAGGCGCTTGTGTGCCACGATGGTCCGGTTGCCGAGAAACAAAAACGTCGCAGGGACATCGGTGCGGAAGATCTCCGCGATCCTCCGAAATGCGCGGTCCTCGACGTCCGGGGCGGCTGTGGCGCTCACCTGATCGAGCAATCCAACGAGCTCGCTGTTCCTGTAACCGATCGGAAATGGCGGGCCGAAATGCTGCCTGAGCCAGGCCGCGCCGTGTTCGAGAAAGCTGAACGCGGCCTCGAATCGCCCGCTCTTCACCAGCGCGCGCACGGTCGCGTTCTCCATTCGCTGGATGCTCATGTCGACGCCTATCCGGCGAAGCCGATCCTGCACGTAGATCGCCATTTCCCGCACGGGAGACATGCCGATTGCGAGAGCCGTGAAGCGGAACACTCGACCCTCACGCTCGCGCATGCCATCGCCATCGCGGTCGAGCCAGCCGGCTTCATTTAGAAGACTGCGTGCCTGTTCAGGATCGTACGGCAGCGGCTCGGGCACGTCGCCGCGGCGAAGCCGCTGCGGCGGAAAGGGGCCATCGACTATGGGAATCTCCGGCCCGAAGTTGACGACTTGCCGGAGATCGTCTCGGTCGATCGCCAGCGTCAGGGCTCGCCGCACGCGAACGTCGCGGAAGAGGGGATTGTCGGCGTTCCAGAAGAGGGCCCACGATGCGGCGTCGGTGAGGTTCTGGTATACGCGAAAGCGCGGATCCTTGGCCAGCTTGGGAAGCTGAGCGGCGTTGGCTTCAGGGATGACATCAACACTGCCGCTCAACAGCTCCGTCAGCGGCGGATTGTCCCCGGCAAATTTGAGCACCACCCGTTCGATCTTCGGCTTCCTCCGGTAGTAGTCGGGGTTCACTTCGAACTCCATCATCGTCTCCGGGACATAGCGCACCAAGCGGTAGGGACCGTTACCGACGGGATTGGTCCAGAAGTCCCATTGGGTGAGCGTTGAACGGTCGAGATGCTGCAACCGGTGTTTCGGGTAGTAGACCACACTCACGTTGTAGAGGCGAGAGCCACGCCTTGAGCGCACCGTCAGCGTCGAGTCGTCATGCACGGCCACCGATTCCACGGCGTCCGCGGGAAGGATAAGGACATCGGGATGGCTGAACAGACTCAGACTGAACGCGACGTCGTGCGCGGTGACCGGGACCCCATCGTGCCAGCGCACGTCGGTGCGCAGGTGGTACGTCCACTCACGGTAATCAGCGGAATGCTCCCACCGGTGCGCCAGCCGACCCTCCAGTTCGCCGCGTGAATTCCAGACCATCAATGGCAGAAAGACGAGACGCTCGGCGTTGGTCATGTCCGGCTTGAGGACGTCGGCGCCACCATGGTACGCGATGATTAGCGTCGAGCTGCGGAAATCGCCACGATTCTTACCTCGGCCGCAGCCTACCGCAGCGAGGGCCAAAGAACCCACGCAGACCTCCACAAATTGGCGCCGGTCGATCTGGCTGTACTGGGCGACATCCTTCGTCATTGGTCGCTCCGATCCGCCACCCAAAGATGCTCCATGTGCTGTACCGGATCCGGCAAATAGCGCCCGTCGAGTCCATGGATTCGCTTGTTGACGAAGTAGCTCTGCGTCTGCGGAAAAAGAAACGTGACGGGGGCATCCTCGCTGAAGATCGCCATCAACTCGCGGTATACGGCGTCTAGAACATCAGGGTCGGCGGTCGCGAGCGCGCGATCAATGAGACGACCGACCTCGGGGTTGCGGTAACCGACCGGCGTGCCGGCCCCGTAATAAGTCCGGAGCCACCCCGGCAGATGTTGCGACAGGATGAAGGCAGCTTGGAATCGGCCGTCCTTCACGCGGCTGCTGAGAATCTCCGTCTCCATGGATTGCAGCTCCATCTGCACGCCGACTCGACGAAGCTGTTCCTGGATGAGCACGGAAATCACGGCGAAACTCGGATCCTGCCGGACAAGCGCGGTGAAGCGGAATTGCCGGCCGTTCCTCTCACGGACGCCGTCGGCGTCATTGACACGCCAGCCAAGCGAGTCCAGCAGCGCGCGGGCGTGCACCGGATCGTAGGTCATCGGCGCCGGCAGATCGCGCCGCAGGAATTGCCCGCTCGTGTATGGTCCATCCGCAACGGGAAGTGTGACCGGCAGATTGAGGGCGGACAGCAGCACGCGCCGGTCAATGGCCATCGTCAGGGCACGACGCACGCGCCGGTCACTGAAGAGAGGGTGATCGTTCTTCCAGTAAAGCGCGCGGACCACCGTTGGAGCTTCCGAGTGGTAGATCCGGAATCGCGGGTCCCGGGCGAGCATCGCGATCTGGGCGGGGTTCGACCCGGCGACAGCGTCCACGCCCCCGCTCAGAAGCTCAGTCAGCGCCGCGTCCTGCGCGAACTTGAGCACAACGCGCCGGATCTTCGGCGTCGTGAGAGGATACGGGGGACTGGCCTCGAATTCCATCAGTGTTTCGGGTATGTAGCGGACGAGTTTATATGGTCCATTCCCCACCGGATTCGTCCAGAAGTCCCAGTGATAGAATTTCTTCGGATCGAGCCGCTCGACGATGTGCTTCGGATAGATCACGAGCCACCAGTCTTCATGGAATCCGTTCGGCGCCCGGATTGTTACGGTGGAATCATCGGGCGTGGTGGACTCGACCGTGGCCGGGGGGAAATAGCCAACGTCGGGATTGCTCAGCAGGTCGAGCGTGAACTTGACATCGTGCGCGGTGACCGGCACGCCGTCCTGCCAACGCAAATCGGTACGCAGGTGATAGGTGGACTGGCGATGGTCCGCCGAGTGCTCCCAGGTGCGCGCCAGTCGCGGCTGTCGTTCGCCTGCCGAATCCAATTCGGTCAGCGATAGGAATACCAGGTAGCGAGCCGAGGCATCCGCCATCGGGCTGAGCGCGTCGCGGCCGCAGCAGTAGGCCACGGTAACCGTCGAAACGCGCGCGGGTGGAGAGTGTTCGGCTCCGCCGCACGCGGCTACCGCGAGGGCGATCACGACTGTTTTGGCGAGCGGAGGTAATCTCATCTCCGCCCAACGAAATGTTTCCACGTCGTGGTCGGATGGCGCGCGAGCCGATGACATCGCGTGAATCGTTTCACGTGGTGCCTGTGCCCACAATCCCCTGCATGCTCATCGCGGGCTGCTGTCCTCCAGCCACAGCTGCTCGGCGTACCAGAGGGGATCGGCCCGATACGGGGAGCTCAGGCCGCGGACGCGGCGGTGCACTATGCTCGTCCACAGCGCCGGATAGAGCGCTGTCATGGGAATCTCAGCCTGGAAGATCGGCCACACCTCCCGGTAGATGCTGTCCCGCTCCGCGGGGTTCATGCTCGCCGCTGCACGCTCGAGAAGCTCAGCCACTTTCGGATTCGCATAGCCAAGCAGAGAGCCTTTTCCGAAGACCCTCGCGTTTCCGTTCTCGCCGGTGACGCTCGTCACGATCGCGGCATCGAAGTCACCCCGTTGCCACCGATCCCGCCCCGCCAGCATGTCCATGCTGAGGATCTCCATTCGAATCCCTGCACGACGGAGCTGCGACTGGACCAGGAGGGCCGCCTGGCCCCGGGAAGTCCCCGCCGTCCAACCCCCCGTCATCATGAGGAGACTGAAACGGAAGGGCCGACCGTCCCGGTCGCGGATCCCGTCGCCGTCGCGGTCGCGCCACCCGGCTTCCTCGAGGAGCCGGGCCGCCTGCGCGGGATCGTGGGGCAGGGGCGCCGGGACCTCGCCTCGGTCCAACTGCCGCTGCGTGAAGATCACGTCGAAGAGAGGGGTTCCCTCAGGCTGGCTCGCGGCTCGGAGCACTTCCCGGCGATCGATGGCCAGGGTAAGCGCCCGTCGAACCCGCGAGTCGCGGAATGCCGAATGCCGATGGTTCCAATAGACAGCGGTGAACACCCCCATGCCGGAGTGGTGAGAATACGCCCGGAACCGGGCGTCGCCCCCCAGCTGGAGGAGGCTGCCAGGGCTCATGTAGGTGACGGCGTCCACGTTGCCGCTGAGGAGTTCCGTGATTGACGGCTCCGCCGCGACCTTGACGACCACCCGATCTATTCTAGGGCGCGCGCCGTAGTACTCGGGGTTCACCTCGAAAACCATTGCCGTGTTCGGCACCCGGCGGACGAAGCGATATGGGCCGTTGCCAACCGGCCGCTTCCAGAATTCCCAGCTGACGAACTCGTCCGGATCGAGCCCCTCCAGGAGATGCTTCGGGAGGTACGCCATCCAGTCGTCCAGCGGGCTGCCCGGCCCCCGCTGGTGGTAGGTGATCGTGTAGGTGCTGTCGTCCAGGACCACGACCGAGTAGACCCGCGATCCCCTCAGCTCGGTGCGGCGATGGAGCTCCATGGTGAACGCGACGTCGTGGGCCGTGACCGGAACCCCGTCGTGCCATCGGACGCCTGTCCGGAGATGAACGGTCCAGCTCCTGTAGTCCGGCGAGTGCTCCCAGCTCCGAGCCAGGCGACTCTCCAGCTTTCCCTTCTCGTTCCGGGCCACAAGCGGGAGGAAAAGGAGGAACCGCGACGGGTAGCTCCAGATGCTACTCTCGTCGCCCGGCAAGAGGACAGTGAGAGTCGATGGCGCAGCCCGCCGCTCACCGGGTGATCCGCAGCCGGCGAGGAGGAGCAGGCCCAAGGCGGCAGGCGCGACCGCGGCGAGCGGACGCTGCCGGGTTTCGCGCAATGACGTGATTATCATCATCCGTTGATGACCGATTTAACTTCTCCCGCGGAGGCGTCTACAATAATGCATGCCGGTTGCGAGGCCGCGCTCACAAAAGATTCTTACTGCGCGTGGCGGAGAAGCCAGCCCTGACGATGCCCCGCCGCGATATTGGACGCGCCTTAGCAACCGAGTGACCGTACCTCCTATAGACCCACGAAGTCTCGTGACGTAGTGTATTGGAGACCGTCCGCACAAATGGAAGACAGATCTCCAAGTGGGATGGCGATTGCCTGCGATAGGCCGCGTCCGCTTCACACATACAGCACGAGCGTCGGAAACATGGCCGTCACTACTCGTCGGAGGCAACCTTCATGTCCACGCACGAAGCCGCGTTAGCCGACCGCGACAAAGATGAGGGCTGGACGCTCTATCTCATGAACGCCGACGGTACCAACGTCAGGCGCATAACGCAACCCGGCTCGGGCGGAGGGTAGTGGACATGCACCCCGCGAGGTCGCCAGACGGAACGCGCATCGCGTTCTCCGCAATTCGCGGCGGAATGCCGACACTCCACGTGCTTCGTTTAGACGATCCCTCTAACTCGCGGCGGATCACCCTTCATAACCAGCCCGATCTGCACCCGAGTTGGTGAGCGCCGACCCGGTCGTTCCATCGCGGGCTACCAAGCTCGCTTATCGGAATTACTCTTACGGTTTCAGGTGCTCCTGGAAATAACTGCGATAGGCTTCCAGCCTGTAGTCCTCCAGCATATTGCCTGGAACCCAGTGGCCCCACTTAGGCAGGACGATCAGGTCGTAACGCTTACCCGCCCGGTTAAGCGCGTCAACCATCCTCATCGTGTGAGAGAAAGGAACCTCGACGTCGCTGGTGCCGTGCATCAGCAGCAGCTTGCCTCTGAGGTTGCCCGCCAATAAAAGATTAGAAGCGTACGCATAGGCTTCTTTATTGGTCTCCGGGGGGCCTAGCTGCCCGTGGTTTGGATGCTCATACAGGTCGGTGATCGGAGCTACACCAATGCCAACGTGATAGACATCGGGAGCTTGCAACATGGCGCGGATGGCGTAGTAGCCTCCCAGTGAGTTGCCCTGGATTCCCACCCGGGTCAGGTCCATGTAGGGCCGCTTTTCGGCCAACTGCTTGAGCGTGGCCACGTGGTCTGGGATCTCATAGCGACCCCACGTGCCGTAGGTCACGCTCTCGAATTCCCTTCCTCGTGCTCCTCCGATGAAGGGCCCCCGTCCGTCGACGATCAACGTGATGAAACCCAACTGAGCCATCGCTTGGGACCACACACCGCCACCTTCTCGCTCCGAAATATCGGCAAATGTGCGCGGCACGATGCTCAGACCGCCATAGATATGCTCGATGACCGGATACTTTTTATTCGGATCAAAGTCATAAGGCTTGTAGAGCACCCCATATAGATCGGTGCTCCCGTCAGCTGCCTTGACCACGAACTCCTCCGGCGGGCTCCACTTCAGATCCTTCAGGCCGTCGATGTTGGCCTTGGAAAGGGTTTGCAGCAGAGCGCCATCGGCGCGCCTCAGCTCGACTGCCGGCGGTCGCGCTGTGGTCGAGTGCGTGTCGAGGAAGAACTGCTTTGAGGGTGCAAACTGGACCCTGTGCAGGAAGCGCCCGAAGATTTGGAGGTCATGCTGGCCGGGCGCCTCGGTGAGCCGTGTGAAACCCTGGCCCTCCATATTCACCCGGTAGAGGTGGGTGTCGTAGGGCCGCTGCCGATCACCGTGGGCAACGAAGTAGATCCAACCCGCTTTCTGGTCCACAGAGACGACCCGTACCACGGGGAATTCGCCTTTCGTCAGTTGTCGGATAAGCGTCCCGTTCATGTCGTACAGATAGAGGTGCTTCCACCCCGATCGCTGCGACAGCCAGATGAATCCCGCTCCATCCTCAAGCAATGTGGTGAAAGGTGTTTGTCGCAAGACAAACGCTTCATCATGGGTGAGAACAATCCTGGTGGAGCCGGTTGCGGCATTGGCGGCCATCAGCTCCATCTTCAAGACGCCAAGGTCGTCTCTGGCGTAGGGAGGATTGCGTAAGAACAGCAGCTCCGAACTGTTGCTCGACCACGCGAGGAGGGAAATGTTCTGACCCGGGTCCCCGCCAGCGTCAACGCGGACCTTCCGCTTGGAGGCGATATCAATGATGAAGAGCTCTAGCTGCTCCTTCGGCTTACCAGCCATCCGGGGCCAGGTAATCCACTCCACTTCTTCAGCCGGATTGAGATAGTGGACGATTGGAATTTTGGGCACCTTGCGGTAGTCCACTTTTGTGACGGCCAGCTTCGAGCCGTCCGGGGACCAATGGGCTGCGGATCGGCCCCGGACCATCCATTCATAATCTTTGACACCATCGCTGGTAAGCTGCACCCTCCGGCCGTTATCGGTGGAGCGCAGCCACAGGTTGTAATCCTTGATACCAGCAAACCAGTGCCCATCGGGAGACGGCACCTCTGCAGCCTGAGGCACAAGCTGGATTTTCTGTTCTCCGGACAACGTGGGGGCGCGGATAATCTTGTAGGTATCGAGATGGAGGATGAACTCCTTGTTTTCCACCGTAAACTTGACCGCTTTCTCGCCGTCGAGAAAAGTGAACTCCGCAAACGGAAGTCCCTGGTAAGGCGGTTCGCGTCCTATCAGCGGCGTGAGTGACTGTCGTAATCGCGCAGTGTCGAACAAGGGCGTCCTGGTGTTGGCCCCGGGGTCAACTTTCCAGATGAGGGTGTTGGCCGGCAGTCCTTCGGCGTACCAGAAGCTCGAGCCATCTTCCATCCAGTGCGGCGTGATCGAGCCGCCCTTCACGTGAGAGGGAAACTCAAGGTAGCGGTGGTACATCGCCTCCCGCTCTGATTGCTTTGTCTCCTGAGCACCAACCAATGGAGGGTTGTTGATCGAGCCAACGACCAGAATGACAAATATTTTTGCGTTTGGTCCCACCACGAACGGCCTCCTTTAAGGTGTTACAGCGGAATTCGGCTTGGTATGCTGCACACGCCCACCCTCCAAGAAGCCGATGCAATGCGGTGTACAAAGATCATGGCCTGCTCCTGGTGAGTCTCATTCAGCGCTCATTCTCGATCCATAAGTGCTCCAGAGACCACAGGGGATTGGCCCTGAACGGACTGCTCATGCCCTTCACCCGCCGATGTACGACGTACGTCTCCACGCTCAACACGAGCGAGGTGAAAGGCAGATCTTCGCCAAACTCCGACATCAAGCCACGAAAGATCTCGTCCATTTCATCGGGGTTCCGCGTTTTCTGCGCTGCTGCAAGCAGCTTTATGACGCGTTCATTGCGATAGCCAAGCGGAGAGTCCTCCCCGAAGAAGCGGACGAGTTCGGGGATTTCGGACCAGAGAAGGCCGAGTGCGGCGTCGAAATCCCCGGCTCTCAGCCGGACGCCCGCGGCTCGGCCTTCCACTATGGTGATGTCCATCCGTATGCCCACCTGACGGAGCTGGGCCTGAACGTAAACCGCTGCCGCTTGCCACTCGGAATCGACCATCAGCGAAAACCTGAACTGGCGACCGTCTCGCTCGCGAACTCCATCGCCATCGAGGTCTCGCCAGCCAGCCTGGTCGAGGAGCCTGCCTGCCAATTCCCGATCGTACGGCAGCGGCTTGGGTACCTCACGCTGCCAGTATTGACGTTCGGTATAGACGACATCGACGGTGGGGAGATGTTCCCACATGGTGAGCACTCGAAGGAGCTCGCGGCGATTGATCGCAAGCGTCAACGCGCGGCGCACACGGGGGTCCGCGAAGAGAGGGTTCCGCTGATTCCAGAAGATGACCTGCAGAGCCAGGATGTCATCCCAGACCTCGTAATACACGCGAAAGCGGGGGTCATTCCTGATTGCAATCACGTCGGATTTGCGGAAGCGACTCACTGCATCCACGTTGCCGCTCAAGAGCTCCGTCACGGACGGGGGACCGAACTTGAGGATCAATCGATCGATCTTCGGCCTCCCGAAGACGTAGTCAGGGTTGGCCTCGAACTCCATGAAGGTCCGGGGCACATGCCGAACGTAGCGGTACGCGCCATTGCCCACCGGCCGCGTCCAGAAGTCCCAGCTGTTGAACTTCGTCGGATCGAGATTTTCCAGCAGATGCTTCGGGAAATAGTAGGCAAACATTTCCGGGGACGTAGGGGAAAAGCCTTTGTTGTACGTGATGACGAACGTGCTGTCGTCGGGGACAGCTGTCGAGTAAGACCCTGGCGCTCTTTTGAGAACAGCGGGGTGACTGAGCAGGTCCATGGTGTACTTGACATCGTGAGCGGTGACGGGCATTCCGTCGTGCCACCGCACGTTGGTGCGAAGGTGGTACGTCCAGGTGGCATAGTCGGGCGAGTGCTCCCAGCTCTTCGCCAGCCGGCCCTGAATTTTTCCGCTCTCATCGGGAAGCGCCATCTGAAGAAAGACGGTGGACCGCGGCCAGCCTCCCCAACCCTCGTCGTAAAGCGCGGTGAGAGTGGAGCGATCGTCAGGTTTTCGGTCGCCTCGGCTGTAGTCGATACATGCAAGCGCAACGAAGCAAACGCACAGGCCAGCCTTCCAACGGACGGATGCGATGCGGCGCATGAAGATCATGGCTTCCTCTTAGGGGCAGGCCGTCCCTCGTCGTCAAGCCATAAATCCTTCGCGAACCAGATTGGATCCGCGTGATACGGACCGCTGAGACCCCGTACCCGCCGATGCGCGACGTGAGTCGAGATTTTGGGGTAAAGGAACATTGCCGGAAGGTCCGCGTGAAACACCACACTCATTCGTGCATAGATCGCATCCAGCGCGTCCGGGTCAGCGATTTGCCGCGAGGAGTCCAGCAGCTGGATCATTTCAGCGTTGTGGTACCCGAGCGGGGATTTCTCACCGAAGAGTGCAGCGTCACGAGCGGGTGAACCGTTACTCATGTAGATCGCGGCGTCGAACTTGCCTGCGAGCAGGCGCTCGTTGACGAGAGTCGGGTCAAGTGGCTGAATGTCCATCAATACGCCGATCCGCCGAAGTTGGTCCTGGATGAACACAGCCGACTTCGACGGCTCTCCAAGCCAGGCACCATTCGGCACGATTAGCCCGAAGCGGAACGGGCGCCCATTCCGTTCGAGGGGCCCCCCGGCCGATCGGGAACGCCACCCATCAGCGCGCAACAGCGCGGCAGCGCCAGCGGAATCATACGGGACAGCCGGCATCAGCTCCCCGCGCTCGAACTGGCGCGCCGTGAACAGCCCGTCCGTAAGCGGGATGTCGGCGGGGAGGTCCAGAACCTGGTGCAGCACTTTTCGGTCAATGGCCATCGTCAGTGCCCGGCGTACGGCAACATCGCGGAACAGCGGGTTGCCCTCGTTCCAGAAGAGTTGCACGCGAGCGTACGGAATCCATTGGTAGTAAACACGGAAGCGCGAGTCGCCTTTCAGCTTCGGAACCATTGACTGCGCGATGTCATGCACGGCATCCACTTGCCCCGACAGCAGATCAGCGACGGACGGCGGACCGAATTTGAGAACAACCCGGTCAATCTTCGGTTTGTCTCCGAAAAACAGTGGATTCGCCTCGACTTCGAGAAGCGTGGCCGAAACGTGGCGCACGTATCGAAATGGACCACTGCCCACCGGATGAGACCAGAAGTCCCAGTTGAAGTAACTCTTTGGATCGAGCGTCTCGAGCTTGTGCTTCGGATAAAACACATCCCACCCGTTGAGCGGCTCTGCGCTCGGTCGACTGTAAAACACGCGGTAAGTGAGACTATCGATCACTACGAGTGAATCGATCCCGGCACCCCCGGGATGCGCGACGTCGGGACGCCGCCACAGGTCCACGTCAAACTTGATGTCGTGCGCGGTGAGAGGCTGCCCGTCATCCCAACGCACGCCGCTCCGAAGGTGGATTGTCCACTCGCGGTAGTCAGGCGAATGCTCCCACCGTTCCGCGAGTGCCGGCCGTGGCTGTCCACCGTGTAGCGGGCCCTCCTCGGCAACGAGCGGCGAGAACAGCATGAAACGGTTCACGTCGCCCCAGCAGCGCTCGCAACCGTCGTAGAGAATCGTCAGTGTCGATTTACGAGCGGCAGTTGAACGGCTTTCGCTCTGGCACGCCCATGCGCCGGCAGCGAGCGTGGCTAGAAGCAATGCGGTGAGGGTTCCGTTCCTGACGCCACGGAGTTGCCCGTCAGCCCTCCGGGACAACGGGCGTCTCTTCATTTCTCGTCCTTGCCTGAACGCCCGCCGTCGAGCCAGAGCTCCCCCGCGTACCAGAGTGGGTCGTCACGATACGGGCTGCTCAGCCCGCGCACACGGCGGTGCACTAGAGTCGTTCGCACCAGCGGATATAAAAACGTGACGGGCAGCTCCGCCTGGAATATTGGCATGAGCTTGCGATAGAAGCTGTCGACTTGGGCAGGATTGAATGCCACAGAAGCTGATTCGAGCAGGGCAGCCGCCTGCGCGTTGCGATACCCGATGCGCGAACTGGATCCGAAGTAGTCGCGGTGACCGCCATCTCCCGCAGTGGAGTTGTTGACGACCCAGACAGCCGCATCGAAAGCTCCGTTCTTGACGCGCGCCGCAGCAGCATGCGCATCGAGTGTGGTGATTTCCATGTGGACACCCACCTCTTTCAGCTGCGACTGAATGAAGACGGCCGCGCGCGCGAAGCTCTGATCCGGCTGAACTATCGCGGTGAACCTGAACGCCCGCCCGTTGCGGTCGCGCACACCATCGCCATTACTGTCGCGCCAACCAACGCTGTCGAGGAGCGCGTTCGCGCGCTGGCGATCGGACGGCAGGCCCGCGAGAAACTCGCCGCGGTAGAACTGCTCGTGTGTGAAGAGCACGTCGAACGTCGGGACCGCGTCGGGAAGGTTGAGCGTCTGAAGCAACGCGCGACGGTCAACCGCCAGTGTCAACGCATGCCGTACCCCGCGCTCGGAAAAGAGGGGATTGCGATGATTCCAGATCACCGCCCGGATGTGATCCGGCTTCACGGATGTATATACACGAAACCGCTCGTCTCCCCGAAGCTTCAGCAGGTCTGCCTCCTGAATCCACGGGATCGCGTCAACGTTTCCGCTGAGAAGTTCAGTGACCACCGGCTCACCGAACTTGAGAACCAGCCGCCCGATTTTCGGTTTTCCGCGGATATAGTCCGGGTTCGCTTCGAACTCGATCATCGTCTTCGGCAAGTGACGAACGTAGCGGTAGGGTCCGTTCCCGATCGGATTTGTCCAGAAATCCCACTCGTAGTACTTGCCCGGATCGAGCTTCTCGAGCAGGTGCTTGGGATACATAGGATCGTAGTACATCCAGTATTCGCTAGGCTGCTGCCGGAATGTCACGACGAACGTGGTATCATCGAGCACGCGGACCGAATATGCGTTGGGGGCCTCGGCGCCGATTTCCGGGTTGGCCAGGAGCTCGAGCGAGAACTTGGCGTCGGCGGCGGTTACCTGACGGCCATCGTGCCAGCGGGCATCGCTACGCAGGCGCACCGTCCACGTGCGCCAATCAGCCGAGTGCTCCCACGACCGGGCGAGCCAGCCGTGCATCCTCCCATCCTGCCCGCGCTCGGTGAGCGGCAGGAAAACGAGAAATTGCGCCGGGACGTAGAACGCCCAGCTCCGCTCGTCTACCGGATACAGGACTGTCAGAGTGCCGGGGTTCTGATCCTGGCGGTCGCTCCCCCTGCAACCCGTGATGAGCAGAGTCCCGGCAAGCGCGGCGCGGAGGATTCGGCATACGGCGTTCATCGAGAGTTAGTGTAAGAGGGTGAGAGACACTGGTGCACATCGAGGAAGCTCACCAGCCCCAGCGAGTCAGTCGTGCGATTGGCACCGCCTGATTCATGTGGCTCGCCCCCAGCATTCCGCACCATGGTCTCGCTCATGGATGCTCCGCATTTGAACGAAGGTGCTGTGCCGAGCCGGCCACCAGGCGCACGTGGTTTCTTTTCATTTCTCCACCCACAGATCCTCCATGTACGTGTCGGGCGCGGCGTGAAACGGCGTGCTCAAACCGTGGACTCGCCGGTGGACGAACCAGGGTCTCGAGGCTGGGATCAGTCGAACCATTGGAGGATCAGCTCGGAACATTTCCGAGATCTCCCGATAAATCCGGTCCTCCTCGTCCGGATTAGCCGTCTGCTGGAGACGGTCGAGCAGCTCGAATGCCTGAACGTTCGCGTACCCGAGCGGGTTGTTTCTCCCGAAATCTCTGCGCAATGCGCCTGATTGCTGGATATACATCCACGCCTCGAAATCACCTGCGCGTAGCTTCTGCCACATCACTGACGAATCGAATAGCCGAATTTCCATCTCAACCCCAACGCGTCGCAACTGCGCCTGGACGTACACGGCCAGTTGCGGGAGGCCACGTTCGCTTCCTACGCTGGCACTAAAGCGGAAAGGGCGTCCGTCCTTGTCCAGGATGCCATCACCGTCATGGTCACCCCAACCCGCAGCGCCGAGCAGGGTCCGCGCCTGCGCTGTGTCGTATGGAAGCGGCTTCGGCCACTCGCTCCGGCGGAATTGCCTGCCCGTAAGCACCGCGTCCGTGATGGGTGCATCGGACGGGAGGTTCATGAAGCGCACCAGCTCGAGGCGATCAATCGCAAGAGCGAGAGCCCGCCGCACGCGAGGATCTCGAAAGAGCGGATGATCGGCCTTCCAGTAGATGGGGGAGGCGCCCAGGCCCACACTATTATAGATGCGGAAGCGCGGATCGCTCGCGATGCGCGGAATCTGACCTGGCTCCCCCCGCGCCATGTCCACGTTCCCGCTCAACAGCTCAGTCAGGCCCGCCTCGCCAACGAACTTCAGGATCACGCGCTGAATTCGCGGCTTCGTTTTGTAATAGCCAGAATTCGCCTCGAACTCGATCAGTCTCTCGGGCAGGTAGCGGACGAACCGAAAGGGTCCGTTCCCCACCGGGTGCGTCCAGAAGTCCCACTCCCAGAACTTGCGCGGGTCGAGTGACGCCAGTAGGTGCTCAGGGTAGTAGACGAGGTCGTCGATGTAGTACGGTTTCGCCGCCCGGATGCGCACCGTTGAGTCGTCGACGATCGTCGCGTTGAGTCCGGTGTACTCCGCGACGGCTGGATGTGCGAGCAGATCCAGCGTGAACTTGACGTCCCGGGCGGTGACGGGTTTGCCGTCGTCCCATCTGACGTCTGTGCGCAAGTGGAAAGTCAGCTCCTTCCAGTCCTGCGAATGTTCCCAGTTCCGGGCCAGCCGGCCCTCGAGTTCGCCGTTCTCGTTCAACGTCGCGAGTGGAAGGAACGTGAGGAAATCCAGGTCCCACGCGTCGGGTTTCATGACGCTCGCGTCCGGGACAGCCATCACTACAGTCGCACCCCGTTCAAGCGCTGGGTCGCGTGCGTCGCGACGACAGCTGGCAGGCGCAACGGCTGCGAGCAAAAGCAGCGCGTGGGCAATTGGGGCTAAGAGGGTCTTTTGCTTTCGGCCAATCACGCGCCTGCGGATCGGTTCAAGCGATACCATCCGCTGCACGTTCATTGCTGGCTGCCGTCCTCCGCCCACAGGTCCTCCAGGAACATGACCAGGTCAGTGCCCGCGACGAATACTCGCCTCCACGGTTCGCGGCTATCGCGAAGTCGATCGCTCCAGCCACAGGTGCTCCATCCACACCGTCGGCTCCGCCCGGTAGGGACTGCTGAGGCCGCGGACCCGCCGTCGTGCCGCGGCGTGCATCACGCCCGGATACAGGAATGTCATCGGTACGTCCGCCTGAAAGATGGGCATCAGGCTCCGATAGATCGCGTCCAGCGAATCCGGATGAAGAGTCCTGCCCGCCGTCTCGAGTAGTTCCCGCACGCGAGGGTTACGATACCCGATCGGCGAGCCGAGACCGAACATCTTGAGCTGGCCGAAATTCCCGCTCAGCTCGTTATCGAACGTGCGAATCGCCGCGTCGAACTCGCCCGCGCGAATCCGTCGTCTGACAAGATTGAGGTCCAGACGATCGATGTCGATTCGGGCGCCGATGCGCCGCAGCGCGGCCTGCACGAAGATTGCCTCCGGCTCCTCCTCCGTTGAGACAAGGAGCTTGATGGAGAGCTGCATACCGTCCCGCTGGCGGACGCCATCACCGTCCGTATCCGTCCATCCGGCGGCGTCGAGCAGCTCCACGGCTCGGGCAGGGTCGTACGGGAGCGGCTCGAGAAGCTCGCCGCGCCGAAACTGCCGCGCCGTGGAGAGGACATCTGCGATTGGAAGATTTTGCGGGAGATCGAGAACGCCCAGCAGCTCGCGCCGGTTTATCGCCAGCGTGAACGCACGACGCACCCGCGGATCCTTGAGAGCCGGATGCTTTTGGTTCCATGCGATAGCGCGGAGCTGCGCGCCATAAACCTCGTGGTATGCCGCGAATCGTGGATCTCTGGATACCTTGAGCTTTTCGGTGGAGCTCAGGTACACGGCCGCGTCCACCTCACCGCTCAGCAGGTCCGTAACTCCGGTGTTGCTCGTAAGCTTCAGGATTACCCGCTGGATTCTCGGCTTGTCGCCGAAATAGCTGGAATCCGCCTCAAGCTCCACAAAGGTCTTGGGGACATGCTTCACGTAGCGATAAGGTCCGTTGCCGACGGGGTGCGTCCAAAACTCCCACTGCGCAAACTCCTTGGGCGGCAACTTTTCCAGCAGGTGCTTGGGGTAATAGACTCTCCAGGTGCTGAGCGGGTCGGCGAGACTCGCTCCATAGGTGACGGTGTAAGTGCTGTCATTCAGCACCTCGAGAGTGGCGGAGCCGGGCGGATCCCAAAGCACGTCGGGATGCGCGAAAAGATCGTGCGTGAACTTCACGTCGTGCGCGGTCACCGTCACGCCGTCGTGCCAGCGGACGTCCGTGCGCAGGTGGATCGTCCAGGTGCGATAGTCCGGCGAGTGTTTCCAACGCCGGGCGAGACGGCCCTGCAATTCGCCCCGCTCGTCTAAAGCGACGAGCGGCAGGAACACGAGGAACTTGGCGGGCATCTCCCAATACGGTCCGAACACCCGCTCGTCGCCGGGATATGACACCGTGATAGTCGATGACCCTCGCTCCTGGTCGCGCGCGCAGCCGAGCCCGGCCAGCAGCAGAGAGCACGCCAGCAGCAGGGGCCAAGCGAGTCGCGGCGCGGGGCTCACCGCGTGCTGTCGTTTCGGTGTCACAAAAGATTCTTCTGGAAAGGGGATTGCCACCGACGGCTCCTGAGTCTCGATGAACAGGAAAGCGTCGTAGCTGCTACCCCATCTGGACCGATCAACGGAATGCTGAATGGGTCGGGCCAGAACCCGAATGAGTGGGGGCCTCGGCCGCAGCCACTTTGTATTTCTTCGGATCTACCTTGCCAGGTTCCTGTGAGTTCAGGAGTGAGACCGCCAACGACGACAACATCGTAACGAACACAAATGGCCTCATCTTTCGCTCCGACTTACAAGCACTCGACCGGCCCCTTACTTCATCCGATTGAAGAAATCCATATGGCTTGCCATGACGCCGCGCATCGCGTCCTGATTTGGTTCGAGCGTCCAGACATTCGGTTCGCTTGTGCCGCCGAGCAGAACGCCGTCCTTCCGGGACACCATGTCGCCGGCGATGTCCGCGATGTAGTCAACCTCAGGCTGGGGTGGGAGGACCGTGAGTTGCCCCTTCCGTGGATTCAGTTCCTGATCGTTGAACAGCGATCGTGCCCCGAGGCCCGTACAGTTCATAAGCACCGGTTCCGGCAGGGCAAGCAGCGATCGGAGATCGGGAAACTCGCGGACGACGATTCGTCCTCCGGCAAGCTGGAAATCCCGCATCAGCGCGTTCAGGAAGATCGGGGGCTCAATCAGAAGAGTCAGCCACCGGAGCACCCCCGCCGCGGGGAACGGATGGTCTTCGGGTCCTAGCTCCTGGAGATCCACATACAGATCCCGAAACGGATCGTTCTTGAGGCGTGCGAGGCGGGCGGCTCCGCCGTCGGAGTAGTTCTCGCGCCAATGCACACCGTAGTCATCGCCGACAAGGTTCTGGAAGTACCGGTGCGAAAAACGGGCGGCGCCTGCATACCGCTCTCTGTAGTCAGACGGCGCCGTGGGCGGGAGGCCAACGGGGCCCCACGTGGCCAGCGCCACGTTGGAGGTGGTGTCCGGTGGCAGATCTTTGGCGTAGATGGTCACGTCATAGCCCCGCCGCTGAAGGAGGCGGGCAGTTGTGAGACCAACGACCCCGCATCCAATTACCGCAAAGCGCGTATTGAGCGTCCTCGACGCTTCTTCTACGGCGAGGTGAGCCGTCCCCCACGACAATGTCACACCGCGGCTGTCATGGCCGTAGTTGTGGATCACTGTTTTGGCGTCGAACTTCTCGCCCTTGACCAGAAACCCGCCCGCTCGCGCCGGCCGCAGACCGACGACGGTCCGGATGACGCGATCCCATGAGACGTTGACTCTCGCGAGCGTTCTCTGGATTCGCATGCCGCGCACGCGAGAGAAGCGGGGCGCACAGGATGATCCGAGCGTGGCGCCCAAGGTGGCGAGACCAACCGTCTTGAGGAGAGTCCGCCGGTTCATAGTTGATCCGCTCATAGGTTCTCTCTAGTGATGTTAGGCCGAAATCCACGAAGATCCAAAGATGAACATGTCTACGCGACAAGTTCGCCGAGTCGTTATGAACTCGCCGTCCCCTCGGCGCAAGTGGCGCAGCCCGCGTCGCGCAGGCTCAGTTCTCTACCCACAGATCCTCCATGCGCATCGCGGGCGAGACATGAAACGGGGTGTTCAGACCGCGGATTCGCCGATGGACGAACCAGGCGGTCGAAACTTGGATCAGCCGTACCATCGGAGGGTCAGCCCGAAATGTTTCCGAAATCTTGTCGGAGACCCGGTCCGCCTCGTCCGGGTCAGCCGTGTGCTCCAATCGTTCGATCAGGTCGAATGCCTCTTCGTTCGCGTACCTGAGCGGGTTGCCTCTCCCGAAATCTTTGCGCAATGCCCAGGGATAGTGAAGATGCATCCACGCCTCGAAATCGCCGGCGCCCAGCTTACCCCACATGATTGCGGCATCGTGCAACTGGATATCCATCTGCACGCCGACTCGCCGCAATTGCGCCTGGACGTAGACGGCCATCTTTTCGATGCCGGGTCCGCTTTCTACGCTGGCGGTAAAGCGGAACGGGCGTCCGTCCTTGTCGAGGATTCCGTCGCCATCGCGGTCCACCCAACCCGCAGCCTCGAGCAGCGTCCGCGCGAAAGCCGTGTCGTATGCCAGCGGCTCTGGCCAGTCGCGGCGGCGTAACTGCCTCCGCCTAACGATCGCGTCTATGATCAGCGCGTCGGGCGGTAGGTTCATCACACGCAGCAGCTCGCTACGGTCCAGGGCGTGCGTGAGAGCGAGCCGCACGCGCGGGTCACGGAAGAGCGGATGGTCGGCCTTCCAATAAATAGGAATCGCGGGCGAATTCAGTACACGATGGATACTGAAGCGCGCGTCGTTCGCGATGAGCGGGACCTGACTGTCCTCGCCCCTCGCCATGTCTACGTTTCCACTCAGCAATTCCGTCAGACCCGCCTCGCCAACGAACTTGAGGATAAGGCGTTGAATGCGTGGCTTGCCCTTGTAATAACCTGGATTGGCCTCGAACTCGATCAGTCTCCCGGGCAGGTAACGAACGAAGCGGAAGGGTCCGTTCCCCACGGGGTGCGTCCAGAAGTCCCACTCCCAGAACTTGCGTCGATCGAGCGACTTGAGCAGGTGCTCCGGGTAGTAGACGATGTCGTCGATGTAGTCCGGTCTCGGCGCGCCGATCCGTACCGTCGAGTCGTCGACGATCGTCGCGCTGTATCCGGTATACTCATCGTCGTACTGCGCGACCAGATCAACCGTGAACTTGACGTCCCGGGCGGTGACGGGTTCCCCGTCGTCCCATCTAACGTCGGTCCGCAGATGGTACGTCAACTCCTTGAAGTCGGTGGAAGGTTCCCAGCTTCGCGCCAGCCGGCCCTCGAGCTCGCCGTGCTCATTGAGCGTCGCGAGCGGAAGAAACATGAGGAAATCCAGATTCTGCCACTGGTCCGGCTGCAAGGCGCCCGCGTCCGGGACCGCCATGACTACTGTTGTGCCGCGGTTGAGCCCCGGATCGCGCGCCTCGCGACACGCGCCCGCAACAAGCAACGCAATGAGCGACGGAAGCAGCGCTGAACGGACGGTGGTCATCGACGCACTGTCTCATCTCCGGCTAGGGGTGCCGCGTGTGCTCCATCGGATCAGGAAAATCGCAATGAAAATATGGCCCGGTGAGCACTCTCCAGTCCACCGTTACGGGCGCGGGTCACTCCGACCGTTGCGCAATTCCGTAGATGAGTCTACACGATACGTGATCTGCGCATCGAGGCCGGGGCCGTTCATGTTCTGGGAGAAGCAAATTCGCTAAGCGGCAATTACACGGCAGCGATCGCGGCGAATGAGCGGCTTCTGGCGGTCAGTCGGGAGCTGCATGGACACGTCGCAGATCGCCCTCGCCTTCAATCAGCTTGCGATCGACTTCAGACACGTTGGACGCTTCGACGATGCCACCCGCGTGCTTGAACAGGCGCTTGCCATCAATCGGAGCAGGAAGAGCGAGGTCGGGATTGCACAGGGCCTTTACAACCTCTCGAACGTTGTCGCATCCACCGGAGATCTCGAGCGCGCGATTCAGCTTCGTGAGGAATCACTCGGCCACGCCGACCGGATCGGGGAGCGCCGGGGCCAGTCGCTCATCCTCACGTCACTCGGCGCCGCACAGCTGCAGATCGGGAATCGAGAGGCGGCGAGGCCGTACCTGGTGAGGGCTCTCGCTCTCGGCCCGCTGATTCATGCAGGAGTTCTACGACACGCTTCGTGACGGACGTCAGCCCGCACGCGCGCTACTGGAGGTACGTCAAAGGTACCTGGAGCGGGATGCAGGCGGGCATCCCTCGCGATGGGCTGCATTTGTGCTGGTGGGGGCGGTGCAACAGTAGACAACGTCCTGCGCGACTTACTCTGACGTTGCACAGTCATACACTGCGCAATGATTCCTGGCGCTAACGCAATGATTCCTGGCGCGACGACTCTTCCAACGCTTGCCACTGAGCGCCTCGAGCTCCGCTGGCTCGTACCCAGCGACCTGATTGGTTTTCGCGGGTGGGAATACGAGTTCTTCGAGTTTCGCATTCGGCAGGCCTAACATACGTTGCTGCGGACAAGCACTCTATTGAAGCTCGCTTCGCTCGCAACTATTTAGATGTGCTTGCAGCAGAACTTGAACGTTATCTAGCCGTAACTACCTGCGTATTGTATTGAAGACAACAGGATACTTCGAGCACGTTCGCAGGCGCCCCGATCGGGCTCGCATCCTCGACAAGTGGATCGAGCTAGCGATTAGCCAGCCGGTTGCCGAGAAGGTCCAATCCGATGGTCGTGTGCAGCGCTGGACATTCATCGCGTCGGAGGGGCGTTATCTTAGGATTGTATTGCTGGAGGATCGCGAGACCGTTCACAACGCATTCTTCGACCGCGGGTTCCGACCATGAATGTCAAGTACTTCAAGGACACAGATACAGCTCTGCTCGAGTTCTCAGATCAACCCGTGGACGAAACGCGGGAGATTTCGGAGAACGTGTATGTGGATCTGGACAAACAGGGGAACCTGGTCAGCATGACCATCGAACACGCCGCACGTCGGGCCTCCCTCCCGCACGTGAGTGTCGAAGAGATCGACGCGAGCGCCGTATAACGCCGGGCGTTAGACGGCGATGAGCCTCGGCCATGTTCAACGGCGATCAAGAACGCCTTCCGAGCCGACGTGTTGATTGCGCGAGGCGGACTCACCGTACTCTAGGGAATCATGGCCGCTGAATACACCTTATCGGACTGGTGAATGAGCCGACCGGGCTTGGTCGTGCAGTCGCTCGCTCGGCCATACAAGGTTACCATCCCGATGGTCGTGCTGGTGGGGATGGTCCCGTTTTACATCTTCATCGCCGGGCCAGCCCCGGGGCGGACGCAGCACGTTCCCGGGGTGGCGATCGGCGGCCTGCGTCCCAACGGCACCGTGATGGCGGGCGGCGGTGTCCGCGAGAAAAACGTGCGCAGTCTCTTGTCAGTCTCCGGGGTGCGAGAGGTTCACGTTCGACTCACTCGTCTGACACAGGGCGGACAACCGCCGGCTCGTCGTGACCTGAGTATCCGCAGGCCTTTGCCCAAAGACGAGGGAGCGTGGGAAGAGACGGACGAGCGGCGTGTGCGAAGCTTCGTCAGAACCGTGGCCGCCATATCCGAGCCCAGCCACGGCATGACCGCGGGTGAGTCAAGTCGCGACGCCTAGCGATCGCTGAAGCTGATCCAGCATCTCTTTATCTAGACATCAAGCAGTTCAGGCGGCCGACGTGGCGCCGACTCGCTTCAGCAATTCACGAACGGTAGCAGCGGCCTGCTCGACGACCTCACGCTCATCACATACCTCTACCACGCCGGCATGCATCATCACTCGGCCGTCGCATATCGTCGTATGCACGCACGCCGCGTTCGCGGCGTAAACCAGCTGCGACACGGGATCGTGCAGCGGCTGCGTCGCAGGCCCTGAGAAATCCACGAGAATGAGGTCCGCTGGAGCGCCAACCTCGATGCGACCGGAACCTAGGCGAAATACCTCCGCGGGCGTCGTCGTCGCCATCGCGAGCGCTTCCGCCGCCGACAGCGCAACGGCGCTGCGCTCTCTGTGCTTCTGCAGCAGCGCAGCGAGCTTCATCGCTTCGATCATGCTGAGCGTATTGTTCGATGCCGCGCCGTCGGTGCCGAGGCAGACACGCACACCCGCGGCGCGCGCTGCAGCCAGCGGGAAGATGCCGCCCGTAGCGAGCTTCAGATTCGCAGCCGGGTTCGTCACAAGCGACGCCCCGGCTGCGCCGAGGAGTGAGAGCTCGTCGTCGTCGAGGAACTGCCCGTGCGCCGCGACCAGCCGCGGCCCGATGAGACCTGACCGCTCGAGCAGCATTGTCGGCCGGCAGCCGTGGAGGCGGAGACAGTTCTCGACTTCGTCCTCGGTCTCCGAGAGATGGATGTGCACGAGCAGGTCGTGCTCGGTGGCGATCTCGCTCACCCATCTGAGATCGTCAGGTGTCACGGTGTAGACTGAGTGCGGCGCGGCGCACAGCCTGACGCGACCACTCTCGCTCGCAGGCGCTTCCCTCGCCAGTCGCTCGAGTGCCGCCTTCTGCCGCGTCACCATCTCCGCGTCCCCCGCGTCGATGATGGTCTGCCCGATCAGCGCGCGCACTCCCAGCTCCTCCGCCGCTCGCACGAGTGCCGGCCGATGCCAGTACATCTCGTTGAAGAACGTCGTCCCCCCGCGGATCATCTCGACGATGCCGAGTCGCGCGCCGGCGTAAACGTCCTCCTCGGTGAGCTGCGCCTCTGCCGGCCAGATACGCGTGCGCAGCCAATCCATCAGCGGCATGTCGTCCCCGTAACCGCGGAACAACACCATTGCCACGTGGGTGTGTCCGTTTCGGAAGGACGGGAACGCGTGCAGCCCCTGAGCGTCAATCACCCGAGCATCGTTTTTTTCACCACTTCGCCCGGTATCGGGAGTTCGCGCATGCGGACGAATCGATTCGATCCGCCCGTCGCTTATGGTGACGTCGTGCGCCTTGCCATTCAGGACGGCCGCGCGTATTTCCAGGTTCAAATTGCCTCGCTTCCTATTTCGAATTGAGAGTGCATTTGCGGACTGTCTCTCCAACCCGAGGTGACAAGCAAAATCGGGATGCGGCCTTCCACAAGCGTTGTAAACGTGCTCGAAGCCTGACTGTAGCGCTTAGCCCGCCATCGCTATCCGGAGAAACTATGCGCTCTATGTCGATAATCGCAGGACTCGTGACGTGCGCACTCCCGACGAGGGCACCTCCCGTCGCCGCTCAGAGCGCGGAGATCGCGCGTCTGATTGCAAAGATCGAAGCGCCGCAAGTGCCCAACCGGCAGGGCTACGACGCATTCACACTTGCGGAGCTGATGCAACGCGCGCGCGTGCCGGGAGTGAGCATCGCCGTCATCAAGGACTACCGGATCCACTGGGCGAAGGGTTACGGCGTCGCTGACGTCGAGACCGGTCGGCTCATTGACACGGGCACCGTGTTTCAGGCGGCGTCGATCAGCAAGCCGGTGTTCGCGATGACGGTGGTGAAGCTCGCACAGGATGGGAAGGTGTCGCTGGATGGTGATGTAAACGCCCTGCTCAAGTCGTGGCGCGTCCCGACGAGCGAGCACACGCGCGGACAGGTCGTAACGTTGCGCTCGCTGCTCAGTCACACTTCGGGCGCCGACGACGGATTCGGATTTCCCGGCTACAATCCCGACGAGCCGCGTCCTACGCTCGTGCAGATTCTGAACGGAGAAAAGCCGTCGAATGTCGGCCCGGTGACGTTCGCGCGCTCGCCGTATTCCGGCGCCAAGTATTCCGGTGGCGCCTTTACGGTCGCGCAGCTCGCAATCGTGGAGTTCATCGGGCGTCCGCTCGCTGATTTCACGCACGAGCTGCTCCTCGGGGCAATCGGCATGTCGCGCAGCTCATTCGAACAGCCGATCTCCGAAACGCTCGCTGCGAATGCGGCAAGCGCACACAATGGCGCGGGACGCCGGAATGTCGCGCCCTGGCACATCTATCCCGAGCAGGCGGCAGCGGGACTGTGGACCACGCCGGGCGATCTCGCGCGCTTCGCAATTGAGGTGCAACGCGCGATTCGCGGACCGAAGGGCGCAATACTGACGCAGACGTCAGCGCGCGAGATGCTAATGCCGATCGGAACCGGAGGATACGCTGTCGGGCTAGGGATCGCTCAGCGCGGCCAGGGCTGGTACTTCAGCCATGGCGGTTCCAACTGGGGCTTCCAGTGCCTCCTTGTCGCGCACGTCAGAAAGGGCTACGGCGTAGTGATCATGACAAACGGTGACGGCGGCGGTCAGTTACTCAGCGAGATCGAGGGACGCGTCGCCGCCGCGTACGGCTGGGATACGCTCGACAAGTCCATCCCTCGCTGAACCCGGCCAACGTCTTTCTGGCCACGAATCAGCCCCCGGAGCTAGAAGTTCGCTCATGACGAGCATTGTATTGGTGCCGGGCGACTATCTCTTTGGCGACATGCACGCTGGAGTACGTAAGTGAAATCGACTGCGAACCCTTTGTGAGGCTTCATGAGCATTGCTCCCACTACAGGCGGTCGAAGTCCCGCGAGCCGGCTCCGCATTTGGGTCGGCATCGTACTCCTTATGCTTGGGCTGATCGGCCATCTGTACGCGGCGCACGCCATGGGCGGAAGTACAGTGGCCTACACCCATCACGTGTTCGGCTTCTTCCTGATTCTCGTCCTGACGGGCGCCATCATCGCGGCCCTAGGGTGGCGCTTCTGGCGATCCCGCCCTGACATCACGGTGATGGCGGTTGGCGCGGTGCAGGCGCTCTTCGGTCTACTCGTGGCCGTCTAACCCACGCCCATCACAGGGCGCGGTTTGCCTCTTCGTTGAATCCTTCATCATTCCGCTCGCCCAGGGAGACACGGTGAACATCGAAGCCAGGTCAGGTCTCGACCCTTGGAAAAAAGCCGAGCTGCCCGAGCCGCCGATGCCCAGTGGGCTGGGCTGGCTCGGAGTCGTCGGCCCCGGCGTCATCGTACTCGGCGCAGCGATCGGCGGCGGCGAATTTCTGCTCGGTCCAGCCGTTTTCGTTCGCTACGGTTTCTCCCTCCTCTGGATCACGGCGGTCGCAGTATTCCTCCAGACCGTGTTCAACACCGAGCTGATGCGCTACACACTCGCCACCGGCGAGCCGGTATTCACCGGGTTCATGCGCACGCGCCCGTCGGCAACACTCTGGGGCTGGGTGTACGCGTTCCTCTTCATCCTCCAGCTCGGGTGGCCCGCATGGGCCGCGAACGCAGCGGCGGCCGCCTTCTTCCTTTTCACGAAGCGCCTGCCTGAAGCGGCCGATGCCAACGCGGTTTACCTCATTGGCGTCGGCACTTTCCTCGCGTGCGTAGCGATTCTTCTTTTCGGCCGCCGCATCGAGCGGACACTCGAGCTCCTGAACGCAATCCTCATTGTCTGCATCCTCGGCAGCTTTGTTGTGCTGGCAGTGATCTTCGTGCCGCTGACGATCTGGATTGCCGGTGCTGCAGGTTATGCAGGGTTCAGTGTGGAGCAGCGCGCGTTCGATTTTCTCCCGCAGAACGCTGACTTCTTCCTCCTCGGCGCGCTCGCGGCATACTCGGGTGCCGGCGGAGTTGCGAATGTCGTGTTATCCAACTGGGCGCGCGACCGCGGATACGGGATGGGACAACGCACCGGCTTCATCCCTGCCGCCGTCGGCGGCGAGAAGGGACATGTCGCACCCACCGGATTCATTTTCACGCCTGATGCCGAGTCCATGAAACGGTGGCGCGGCTGGTGGAACGTTGTGCGCGCGGACCAGTGGGGAGTCTTCTTCGTCGGCGCCATTCTCGGCATGCTGCTTCCAGCGCTTCTCTACGTGAACTTCCTCCCCGCTGGAAGCGACATTCGCGGACTTGGGATAGCCGCAGCACTCGCCAATGCGATCGGCGCCCAGGCCGGACCATTGCTCGCCGGATTCATCGCGTTCCTCGGTGTGTGGCTGCTTTTCAAATCACAGCTCGACCTGCTCGAGGCGACGGTGCGAGTTGTCACTGACCTGGTCTGGACCGGAAGCTCGCGTGCACGGAGCTGGCGTGGCGGCGACGTGCGTGCGCTCTACTATACGGTACTCGTCATCGTTGTTATCTGGGGCATGATTGCACTCCGCCTCGCCCAGCCGATCGTGCTGTTACAGCTCGGAGCCAACATTGCCGGAGCGACGTTCGTCATTGCCGCTGCGCACCTGCTCTACATCAACACACGATTGCTGCCCGAGGAGCTGCGTCCTCCCGTATGGCGACGCGCGTGTCTCGTAGGGATGATGTTGTTCTACTCTTTCTTCGCGGTGCTGTCGGCACGCACCCTGTTCTAGCTGAGTGCGGGCTTAGTGGACGGTCATCCGCGCTGGCGGTTGGGTCGGCCACAGCACAAAATCATGCAGGGCAGCCGACGGTCTCCACACATGATGAGCGACCTCATGAGAAACTGGGTTTACCTGGCAATAACTATCTTTGGCGAGGTGGTTGCGACATCTGCTCTGAAGTCCAGCGACGGATTCACCAAGCCTCTTCCGTCGGCTGTCGTTGTCGTTGGTTACGGCCTCGCTTTCTACTTCCTGTCTCTGGCGCTGAAATCGATTCCAGTAGGTGTCGCTTATGCGATCTGGGCGGGGGTTGGAATCGTGCTCGTCGCGACCATTGCCTGGATATTCCACGGACAGAAGCTCGACGTATGGGCCGTTGTTGGAATCGGCTTGATCATCAGTGGTGTCGCAGTCCTCAACCTGCTTTCAAGGACCAAGAGTCACTGATCTACTGCGCGCCGGCGCCCCGCCTTACCCCCAGGCTCAAGATCCTCGAAACGAGATCGCCGTACGTCATGCCCACCAACGCGGCCGCCGACGCGATCTCCTCGCCGTCGGAGATGTCAGGATTGGGGTTCGCGTCGAGAAAGTACGGCACGTTGGAAGCGCTCAACCGGAAGTCGATTCGCGCGTAGCCGTCCAGCTCGAGCGTGCGGTAGATGCGCTTCGCGAGGCGCGCGATCCGCTCCTTCACCTCCGGCTCCATCCCCTCGGCCGCCGCGAGCGCGATGCCGCGCTTCGCCTGATAGGCGAGATCGTGCTTGACCTTCGCGGTCGCGATGAGTGCAGCGTTTGCCGGCATGTTCTCGAAGACCAGCTCGATCGGCGGTAGCGCGACAAGCCGGTCGTTTCCGATTACGCCGACGTAGATCTCCCGCCCTTCAATGAAGCGTTCCGCGATGGCATCCGTGCCGATGCTCTCGTGCACGAAGTCCACGCGTTCCGCGAGCCGTTCGTCGTCTTCGACCAGCGACGCCTGCGCGATCCCGTACGACGCGTGCTCAAGGAGACTCTTCACGATCAGCGGAAACTCGAGCTTCCGCGGACGGCGCGTGCGGCGTCCTCGCGGAATGACGAGGAAATCCGGGACCGGAATGCGATGGTACGCGAGCAGTTTTTTGGAGAGCGACTTGCTGCGCGCGAGAATGAGCCCGCGCGGATTGCAGCCGGTGTACGGCACGCGCAGCAGCTCGAGCAGGCTCACCACGTTCTGATCGAAGAGCATGTTGCTGTGAAACTCCTCGAGCAGGTTGAACACCACGTGTGGCTTGAGCTCCTCGACCGCATCGCGAATCGGAAGGAATTCGTCCTGAACGCCGAGCACGCGTTCCTGATGCCCAAGTCGCCGAAGACATTGCACGATATCAAATTCCGCTTTGAGCGCGAGCGCCTCCTGCGGCGTGAGCCCCTCCAGCGAATCCGGTGGAACGTGGTCGGGGTGCACGAGCACAAGAACGCGCAGCTTTTTCACAGCGCGATCCAGTCCCGGCGCGCTTCGGTGTACAGGAAGTGCATCGTCTTCACCGTGAGGAGAACGGCGAAATCCATCCGGAGCTGGCGATCGCCACCGACTGCGCGCAATCGAAGCTCGCGCGAGCGGCGAAGCATCTGCCCCAGCACCACGTCGAGTGTGAATTCGTATTCGCCGGTCCACTTTGCGACCATTCGCCGGATCTCCGTGCGATTGCGTCGCAGAAAAGTTGACGCGCGCGGCTGGTTGCGGTGTGCCGGCGAGTCGGAGAAGATGCGACGAAGATCGCGATCGTAGATGTCCGGGAGCTCTTCGGTGTATTTCGCCTTACGCTCGGCGTAGTGCTGCGCGAGCGTCTTGGTGATTGTGCTGACGGGCTCCATTCGTTTTCGGGTGGCGATGAGCGGCGGCGTGTCCGCTATCTCATCCATCAGCTCGTCCACGTACTCGAGCTTTCTGAGGGCGGGCCAGCCGGCATAGCGTTTACGCCATTCGCCGCGCGACGACCGGAGCCACACGGCGAACGTCTCGGCGAAGTCCTCGTCCGGATGGCTCTGAGCGTACCAAAGTCGCAAGTGCTGTACGTATCGCTTGCTCGCGGGATTCGGCCGGTAGTACTCGGGGTAGCGTTTGGATGACTTACCGAAGAGACGCTGCCAGGCGCGGCGCCGCTGGAGCTGGTAGCCGTGTTGAATCGCGTGTCCCGTCTCGTGGCGAATGATGCGTGTGAACTCGTCACGGGTGCCGCCTTCGACGTCGAGCATCTGACTGCGTTCCAGCCGAATGAGACGGGGATGTGCGAGGTAAAACGGGATGGCGAAGCCTGGCACGCCCTGCGGCGAGAACCACTCCTCGGAGAGCCAGATGTGCGGGCTGAGGCGGAAGCCGCGGCGCTCGAGGGTCTCGTAGAGCGCATCGATGCGCGGCTCGAGCCACGTCCCCTCGATAGTGAGGCCGAGGTCCTTGACGCGGAGCTGAAGCAATCGATCGATGGACCAGGTGGTCCAGGGGAATCGTCGGTTCGTTGGGGACATTCCCGCAAAGGTGAAGAGGCTGGGCCAGCGTAACGGCGAGCGCGGCAGCCATCACGCTTGCTGCGAATATGCGTCGGGGGGCGGGGGTGACGCGATGGCGGGGGGCGAAATGCTTAAGCGGCGTTCATTGATGCGGTCCGGGCCTACCGGCCGAGTACGATCAAATCTTCGTGTGCCGCTGACGTTGTAGCGACAAGAATACGCTCGCCGGTAGACAGGTGTCTAATAAGACAGTGTGACCGAACAAGCGCCGTCGATCGAGCGGGCGTAGAGATCGTCGGGATCCAAGGATACCGGGATGCGTCCGGTGATCCATCCGGCGCCGCGAAGCAGCGACTCGATCCAGACGATCACCGCACCTTCCCTGCCGCTGGTCGAGTCCATCGCCATCAGTTGTTCCGCCAGCAGGCCGGCGTTGGTCGGTATGTTGCTCGGTGGCATGGGGAAAAGGTCGCACGCGACCGGTCCGGGTAGAGGGGCGGCGCGCGGGTGACCAGATTTCCGGTAAGTCTTCGACTTCGGATTGCCGATGCCGCGTTCTTTCCTGGCTTATCTTGCTGTTTCTTCGATGGTGCTCGGCCTCACCGCATGCGGTGACGGACCGGTAGCACCCATCTCCTTGCCGCTTACAGGCACCTTCAGCGGAATCGTCGCCCCTCAAGGGTTCGACGACGTCGGCTTTGTTGCCGGACGTACGGGCGCAACCATCGTCAAGGTCTGCGGCGTGATCGGCTCCGAGATCAACGTGGCCGTGGGCGCCGCGTCGGCGACGTCGGAGTCGAATTGCGAGCGGCTGGTCTTCGCCGCAACGGCCGGCACATCCTACACCATCCGCGTTACGGCGGTGAGCGGCGGCGGCGCCTACAACGGCTGCTGGAGCACCGCCCTCGCCGAGTGCACCGTGATCGCCCCGACCTCAGGCGCCGCGGCCTGTGATGCCGCCGGGTACTATGGGCCAGCCGCCGGCAAGACAGGAATCGACCTGTTGCGCTCGCTGCGCGACATCGTTACCACCAATTACAATCTCGGTTATCTGACGACGCCCAACGCGCGCGATTCCCTCTACGCGTTCGTCGACGATCCGGACGGCGACGACCAGATCACGGACGTTTACACCGGACGGACGGCCTTCGTCAACAGCCGATCGACGGCGGCGGCGGCCAACTTCAACACCGAGCATGCCTGGCCGCAGAGCCGCGGCGCCGACATCGACTTTGCCGCGGGCGCGGATCTCAACATCCTCTTCACAGCCGACGCCACCTCGAACGAGAAGCGATCGAACATCCCCTACGGCATCGTCACGCGGAACGTCCAATGGACCGGCGGCATCGGCGCCGAAGTCAGCCGCCTCGGCGCCGATGCCCAGGGCCGAACGGTGTTCGAGCCCCGGCCGTCCAAACGCGGCGACGTGGCGCGAGCGATCTTCTACTTCTACACGCGGTACCACGACGCGCCGACACCCACGTTCTCGTTGGCGAACTTCAACGTTGAGGAAGCCACGCTGATGCAGTGGTCGGCGGCCGATCCGCCGGATAACTTCGAGCGTGCCCGCAACGCGATGATCTGCCGCGCTCAGGGCAATCGCAATCCTTACGTGGACCATCCGGAATATCTCCCGGCTGCCGGAGACTTTCCGAACAACTGACGGCGCGGCCCCATCTGGTCCGGATGCGACGAGGGCTCCCTCTGCGGGGGCCCTCGTCTCAAATGCGAATCAGAACGAGTATCGCAGTCCCAGTTGTGTCGAGAACTGCAGCAGCAGATTGGCGCCCAGCGCCCTCTTGTCGCCGAAGTTCGTCGGCACGGTGTATAGAATGTTGCCCGAGGCCGGATCGTACCGCTGCGGCAACAGCAGACTGCGGTTAGCCGCGCTGATGGCGTGGTACTGTCCCCATGTCGACTTGAGACCGTTCAGAACATTGAACATGTCGACGTAGAGCTGAAGCGACTGCCCGCGCGTCGTCTCGATGCGTTTGCGCAGACTTACGTCGAGACGGTTGAACCACGGCTGCTTGCACGTGTTGCGCGGAATGATCTGGCCGACGTGGTTGCCGATGCACTCGTTGTTCGCCAGAAAGTCGGCGTACCGCGCCCGGTTCGCGGCGACGATCGAATCGGCCGTGCTGCCCGTCGCCGTGCCCGTGCTGACCGGCAGATCCTCGGGGCGGAAGATGAACGGACGGTCGTTGAAGCGCTCGCCGTCGCCGTTGAGATCACCACCCTGCTCCGGGCCCCACGGCGTGCCGCTCTGTATGCGCCAGATGGAGCTCATCTGGAATCCCCACGGCAGCGTTTTCGACCCCGACAGCACCACGGTATGGTTACGAACGAAATCCGCCGGACCCCATGCCGCGCGTTCGTCGCCCGGCTCGCCGATGAAGTTCGGCCCCAGTGCGCCGATGCGCGGAGTGCGGTACCCCTCGTTCGACGTGCAGCAATAGAACGACGAGTTGTCGTACGCCCGGGTGAAGGTGTACGAGCCGCGGAGATCGATGTCCGACAGCAGCCGCTGCTGCACCTCGAACGTCGCTGACGTCGCCCGCGCGACGCCGTCGGGATAGTTCATGTAGACGTTGGAGAAGTCGGTGTTCCGCAGCCGGTCCGATCCGGCTCCCTGAGACGGGTTGAAGGAGCCCGCCGGCACAAACACCTGGCGCCCGTCTTCCGAATCGAGCGTGAACTGCGTTTCGCGCAGGTTGAGGTTGCGCACCGTGTACAACTTTCGCGTCGTCGAGTAGAGGACATCGAGCGATGCACGTGTTCCGTTCCCAATCCGACGCTCGTAGCCGGCGTTGAACTTCCACGTTTCGGGCAGCTCGAAGCTGCTGTTCCAGAACGAGTACTCCGGCACTCCGGTCAGCGACGAACTGCCGAAGCATGACGACGGGTTCTCCGCGCCGCTGGTGGACCATGTCCGGTACTGGCCTGGATCCGGCGGCGCTGTCCCCTCACCTTCAGCGAACGAGCCGCGGCAGTCGATCACCAGAAGCGGTTGCTCAGTGATCGCCACATTGCCGCCCATCACGTACGGTACGCGGCCGTAAAACAGTCCCGCGCCGCCTCGGACGACGCTCGACCCGTCCCCGTCCAAGTCATAGACCATCGAGAGACGGGGTGACACGTTGTTGTTGTCCACCGGCGCGATGCCCGTCTCCACGCCGAACGCGCGCTCGACGTCGATCACCCGTCCCGGGCGGTCCGCGTAACGCTCGACGTCGTACCGCACGCCAAGCAACGTCGTCAGCTTCGACGTCATCTGCCACTGATCCTGCGCGTACACCGAATACTCCTGCGCGGCGAAGGTCGCCGTCGGCGCGGTGCCGTTCTGCCGAACGTTCCGGTTGAACGTCGCCGGGATGCCGGCCGCGAAATCGTTGAGGCTCGCGAACGTGTACGTGCCGGAGCCGTTCAGCCAGAACCGGTTTTCGATGTTCGCGAAGATGTTGTTCGTGCCGAGCTTGAAGATGTGGTCGCCACGCGGAATCGTGAGGTTGTCGATCAGCTGGACCTTCCGCTCGCTGAGAAAGTTGTCGAACGAGAGGAAGGCGCCCCCGTAGGTGAAGTCGCTGAATCCGGAGGGTTTGACGGTTAGCGTCGGCTTCAGGTCGTTGCCGACGCGCGGGCGGTCTTCCCACGAATACTGCGCGCGCAGCGTGTTGAACACCTGCGAGCTGAGGGCGCTCGTGAGCTCGCCGACCAGCGAGTTCGAGCGGTCCTTGAAGGCCTCGGCTCGCGACAGCCCCCCGCGAATGACGCCCGAGAACGTCTCGTTGGCGGCGTTGTGATTTGCGAAATTGTTGCGCACCGACAGCCGATGCTGGTCGTTGATTGTCCAGTCGACTCGCCCGAACAGCGTGATGACGTCGTTGCTCGTCGTGAACCGGTTGAACGAGGCCGCGGCGTTCGGCACGCCATAGACGGTATCGAGGATCGAGAAGAACCGCTCGAGCTGCCGCGCCTCGGACGTGTCCGAGACGGTGGCCGGCGTGATCGGCTGGAAAGGCTCATCGCGCTGTTGGCCGTCGAGCGACATCATGAAGTGAAGCTTGTTGGTGATAATCGGACCTTCCAACGCCGCCGAATACTGCACGGCCTTGAAATCGTTCGGTGTCTCGCCGTTGAATCCCTTCGCCGTCAGCTGCTTGCCGCGGTAGTTGATGTAACCCGTTCCCTTGAGCGTGTTGGTGCCGCTCTTGGTCACGACGTTGACGACGCCGCCGGAATAGTTGCCATACTCGACGTCGAAGCCATTGGTGACGACCTGGAATTCCTTGATGGACTCCAGCGAGAACACGAACGGAATGCGGCTACCGCCACGGTTCTCGCCGAAGAACTGGTTGTTGGCGTCCACGCCATCGACCTGAACGTTGGTCTGCGACGGACGAGCGCCGGCGATGGAGAACTGGCCGCCCGTCGTCACTTCCGGGAGCGGACTGACCAAGCCGGACAGGCTGATAAAATCGGTGAAGTCGCGACCGAGCGTCGGAAGATCCTCGATCTCCTTCTGCGAGACCGTCGTGGAGACGCCGCCCTGCGTTGTGCTGATTTGCCCCACGGCCGCGGTGATCTCGACCCGGCCGAGCTGCACCGCCGCCGCCTGCAGGAGGAAACGCAACGGCGTGGTCGATCCCACCGTCACCCGCACATTCGCCGCCTCGGCGGGCGCATAGCCGATCCTGCGCGCGCGGACCGTGTAGACTCCGGGCGGCAGGAGCATCAGCGAATAAATGCCGTCGGTGCCGCTGACCGCGTTGCGAACAAACCCCGTCTGGGAATTCGTTGCGGTGACCTGGGCGCCGGCGACGGGCGGGCCCGACGCAGTGAGCACCTGGCCGCGGATGGCGCCGGCCGTGGTGCCAGCCTGGGCGAAGGCCGTCGACGCCGTCAGGGACATCGACGTGCAGACCGCGGCTACCGTGGCGGCGAGCCACGTCACGCGCGTGAAACGGAAGAGTCGCATCGAAAGGGAAATCGTGAGGGGGCGATGTGTCGAGGATCGGCTGATCACGTACATGGGACCGCCACGATATCCGAAGCGCCGCGGGGCTTCAGCTGAACGGCGTTGTCGAAGATGCCCGCGACCCCGGTGATGTCATAGCACTTGCCGGCCTGGAACGTCGTGGTCGGAACCGTCCCGGCGACATTTCCGTCGAGCCGCACGAGCGACGGGCCGCTGCCGTCGTCGATCGACGCGTTGCCGCTCGCGAACGCGCCGACCGTCACCCGGCGCACCGTGATCAGCTGGCCGATGTTCGAGCTCGTCGGCGTCAGCGCGGCGAGCACCTTCGTGCTGCGCACGACGGCCGCCGGCACGCCGACACCCTTTTTCACGTTCGGCGCGATGCGCGGGCTCACAATCTGGCCCTCGGTACGGAAAGGGGAAAACGTGCCGCTCACCTCGATGCTGTCGCCCGCCGCGAGCGCGGGAGAACTCGCCGGCAGCCCGAACACCTGCACACCGCCCGAGGCGTCCTGCATGTAAAGGTTGTCTGAGCGGAAGGTACCGGGCGGCGCCGTCACGATTCCGGCGATGGTCACCGCCGCGCCCGTGGCGGCCCGCAGCGCCTGCGAGATGGGAATGACGCATCCGAGCTTCGCGTTCAGCGTGACATACGCCAGCTCGTTGATGTAGATCGACACCGGCTGCGGACTGAGACAGAGCTTGAGTTGATCCGTGCCTCTGATGAGCTGATCACTGGCGACGACGATGTCGTGCGTGCCGAGCGGCAGGTCGGTGAATGTGAACGAGCCGGACGCGTCAGTCTGCGTCGTGGCGAGGACGGTCGACGTGCCCCGCTCCTGCACCGTGACGGTCTTGCCGGCGAACGCCACATCGCCACCGACCGGCGTGTACATGCCATTGTTGTCGGCGTCGAAGAACAGGCGGCCGGCCCCCGCGCCCCTACCAATGGGCTCGAACGGCAGGCCAATCTCGTTGGCACACGCCGCGACGACCGCGATGAGCGCTGTGGACAACGCGACGGCCGGCGCCAGGCGACGGAAATGAGAGAGACAGGTCTGCATTATGGGGTGACGTCCGTGGCGAAGCGCGGCTTGACCTGCGCCGTGCCGTTGAACTGGGTGAGAACGCCGGTGACGGTGTACGTCGAGCCGACGGTAAATGAGCTTCGAGTGAGACCGGTATTCGCCGCGCCGACGCGGATCTGCACGGTCTGTCCATCGGCCGCGGTTCCAACCACGGTGAACGAGGCTCCGGTACCCGCAGGCACGCTGGTGATCGTGACCCGAAGCTGCACGAGCTGACCCTCGTTCGTCAGCGCGTTGAACTGCGTTCCGGTGACGGCGACCCGCGCCGGAGCCGCGCCGGCCGCCCTGAAAGTTACTGTCGGGGTCGAGATCTGACGCTGACCGCTGAACAGGCTGATTGTCCCGGAGACGTCGACGAGGTCACCGAGGGCGAGGGTGCTCGACGACAGCACCGTGAACACCGCGATGCCGCCCGTGACGTCCTGTACCCATATCTCCGAGTTCACTCCGCCACTTCCCGACGTCAGGATATTCGGAGGCACAGTGATGTTGCCGGTCACGCTGACCGGGGTTCCATTCGGCACCGCGCGGGCAGACGCGATGGTGATCGGACCCCGCACGTCGCCCGGAGCCCGCGGCTTCAGCTGCGCCGTCCCGTTGAACTCCGAGAGAATCCCGGTGATGGTGTACGCGCTGCCAACCGTGAAGCTCGACCGGCTGAGACCCGTGGCGGTTCCCACCACGCGGATCTGCAGCGTGTCATTCGCCGCGTTTACACCTCTCACGGTGAAGGCCGCCCCGGTGCCCGTCGGCACGTCAACGATCCGGACCTCAGGGACACTGACGAGTAGACCCTCGTTGGCGCCGAGCGCTTTCGCCTGCACGAGCGTGATCGTTTTCGGCGTGACCGGCGTTCCCGCTACAATGAATCTCACCCTCGGGCTGGACGCGATCTGCTCCTGTCCGGTAAAGGAGCCGAGCGTGCCGGACACTTCGACGCTGTCACCGAGGGCCAAGGTACTGGTGGACGGTACCGTGAAGACCGCGATGCCGCCCGTGGCGTCCTGCACCCAGATCTCGCTGTTCACGCCACCCGACCCGGAGGTGAACGTGTTGGGCGCAACGGTCAACTTTCCTACAACGGTGACGCCGGACCCAGTGGTGCGGGCGCGTGCGGTCGCGATCGGGATCACCAGCGATCCCGTGAAGATGCCGTTGGTCGTCAATGTCGCTTGCGGCGCGACAGTGATCGACCGGGATGCTCCTGAGACGCCGTAATCGATCGTCGTCGGTTTCTCGAACACCAGCGTGTAGTCACCCGGCGCAATCCGCGCGAAGGTGTACGCCCCGTTGGCGTCGGCAGTCGTGGAATCGACTGTCGTCGCGCCCTTCTTCAACAGGACATAGAGGCCCGCGCCCGGCGTGTCGACACCCGCGTCGTAGCTGCCATTGGTGTTGTCGTCGCGGAAGATCCGGCCGGTGACCGAACCGGGGAAAAAGGCAAAGCGGACATCGACGGTGTCGGCGCCGCCCGAGAACGCGATGACCACCGTCACCGCCGGCGATGAGGTCAGCACCGCACCCGAGATACTGCCGGCCGGCTGCACGACGTAGCTGCCGGGATCGAGCGGCTCGAAGGTGGCGCGACCGGAGGCATCGGTGGTGGCGGATGCCACCTCGCTGCCGCCAAGGCCTGGCAGCAAGCTGATGGACATGCCCGCGAGAGCGCTATCGGAAGCTGTGAGAGTACCGGATGCATCCCTGTCGATGTAGGCCTGCACCGTAACCGAACCGGGGGTGCCCCTGGGCGCGGCGGGTTCCCAACAGGCCGCAAGGAGCGCGGCGAACAGGGTCCAGCCGTATCGGGAAACGCGGACACTGACCATAAGAAACGGCGCCGGTGAAGGTAAAGTGCCGCGTAGTGTGGTAGCCGGTTGGCGAACACTCGCGGTCCGCACAAATGTGGCTGCGGGTTGCCTGGCAGTCAATCGACCGCTCCGCAGCGTAGCTCCCGTTACCGCACGGTAGGCGGTGCGGACAGTTGTGAGGAGCTCGGCTCCGATCGGGGTAGGAATCGTCCACCGCGACACATTTGCGTAATTTGCAGAATTTGCGTAAATTGCAGAAATGGAACACCGTATCCCCGCCTCCCTCCTGGTGCGACGGCTCGCTGACGTGTTGAATCGCGTTCGCTACGGCGGTGATACGTTTATCGTTGAACGCCATCACGTAACCGTCGCGCGCATCGGGCCCGCTGGCGATGCCGCCCGCGCTCCGCTCCAGGATGCCGCGCGTGCGTGGATGGAGTCCGGTGCAAGCGATTCTTCGTTTGCAGAGGACCTCGAGCGAGTAAGCGCCGCCGATCGACCACCGCGCAATCCATGGGACTCGTAGTCGACACGAGCGCGCTCATCGCCCTCGAACGGACTGGTACGACATGGAATCGGGCACTCGGCCGCCATGCCAAGGAACCCGTCGCCTTACCGGCTGTAGTCTACGGCGAGCTTCTTGTCGGAGTCGCGCTGGCCGGTAATCGCAAACGCGCCGCCAGTCGCCGACAGCGTATCGATGCACTCGTTGCGGTCACCGGAATCGTAGAATTTGACGCGGCTATCGCTGAACAGTGGGCGGAACTGTTTGCGCTCCTCAGCCGACGCGGTCGATTGATCCCCTCAAATGATCTCGCCGTGGCGGCAACCGCACGCCACCTCGGATTTGGCGTGCTAGTCGGACCCGGAGATGAACGGCACTTCCGCGAAGTTCCTAATCTGTCGGTGGTGCAGGTCGGATAGGATGCGGAAGATGGTCATCGCTCAGCGCAAGGACCTCCGGCTTTGGTGACCTACTCGCCGCTGCTCCCGCTCGCATTCCTTTTGTTCAGCGGCCTGTACTTGTTCGTACTTCCGTATGCCACCAGGTGGCGAAGCGGGCGAGAATCAAGATCATGAACCTTTACGTGGAGACGCAATCATTATGAAGTCGGCCACCAAGTCCAAGTCCCCGCCGAAGGCAGACCAACGGCTCCCCGGCCTGAGGGATTGGCGCGACGAGACCCTCGCTCGCATGCGGGCGCTGATTCTGGAGGCCGACCCCGATATGATCGAGGAGCGGAAATGGAAGAAGCCGTCGAATAATATGACGGGGGTCCCAGTCTGGTCGCACAACGGGATCGTCTGCACCGGTGAGACGTACAAGAAGGTCGTGAAGCTCACGTTCGCTCAGGGAGCCAAGGTCCCAGACCCATCGCGCCTCTTCAATTCCAGCCTTGAAGGCAGCACGCGAAGGGCGATCGACATCCACGAAGGGGAGAAGGTCGACGCGCGCGCATTCAAGGCGCTTGTGAAGGCCGCGGTTACCCTGAATAAGGAGTAGCCGTATGAGGCCATGCGTTGAGATGGAACCGATGCGTGGTTTTTGGTTCGCCGGTGAAGCTTCCGTCGGGCGATGCTGCATGAATGCCCACGTGGCCAGCTTGGTGGGAATGGGAGTTAGAGCTCAGTTCTCATCTTATCAAACGAATGGCAGATCGCAATTTCAGCGAGCTCTACCTCCGGCGAATGCTCTCCATTGCGTCCGACGTGCGCGGAGACATTGTGCCGGGGCGCTGGGTGGTTAAGACTCGGCATCGTGGGACGTCGTGGATGGTCATTGTGGAACCGGATGTGGAAACGCACCTTTTGATAGTAATTACCGCATATCCTCTTGAGTGATGAAAGAGCCTTATTTGGAAGTCACGTACCGTAAGGGACACACGCTCGCGGCATACTTCCATCTTCCGCGGAGCGGCAGGCAAAAGAGCGTTCGAACTCGCCAGGTCGAGGGTGGCTTGATCATCGATTTCGGAGCCAATGGCAAGCCCATAGGGATAGAGATCACAGCGCCGGAGCAACTCACCCTGGCTAGACTGAATCGCGTCCTCAGAGAGCTCGGATGTGCGCCAGTTCGGCGCGCGGACCTTGCTCCCCTTCGAGCTGCCTAGCCCGGTATCTCGCGCGGCGACGGCCTTTGACGATCTTCGTCGTGCGACCGCGATTCGACGTCTCGCATCTATGGTCGCATTTGACTAGAGGTCACCGTCGCCATGGGTTCTTGCCCGGTGTGTGTTCACCTCTTAGGTGATGAGGAGCAAGACGAAGCTGAAGCCCAGAGGAACCTCTCGCGCAAGCAAGCCTCGCAAGTCGGCCACCAAGTCGAAGCCCCCGTTGAAAACGGGCGATAAGGCTGCCGTCGTCCTCATCTCGGGCGGCAATCCGCAAATCGCGAAGGCGGACGGCGACGCCCCGGTGCAGGCGTACATCGCCGCGATGCCGCGCTGGAAGCGCGACATCGGGAAGCGCCTCGACGCTCTCATCGTGCGGAACGTGCCCAAGGTGCGCAAGGCCGTGAAGTGGAACTCGCCGCTGTACGGCATCGAGGGCCAGGGTTGGTTCCTGTCGTTCCACGTCTTCACACGCTACGTGAAGGTGACCTTCTTTCGCGGCACGTCGCTGCGACCGGTCCCGCCCGGCCCCAGTAAGCACAAGGACGTGCGCTACATCGACATCCGCGAAGACGACGAGCTCGACGAGGCGCAGATGGCGAGATGGGTGAAGCAGGCCGCCGCGTTGCCTGGCTTTCTGGGCCCTCGACCCTGACCAAGGCCACAACGGGCGTTACGTTGTCCGGCGCCACTGACGCTCACATGATCTGGTCCCTCGTTCACCATCACGAAGTCTTCGGAGGATTGCACTCATGGAACGAAAAACCGCGCACGATTTCGATCAGGATCTGCTCATACTATTTGATGCCTACGTCCACGGTGCGCTCGACCGACGGGGGTTTCTCGAACAAGCCTCCAGGTACGCCGTGGGTGGTGTGACGGCCGCGATGCTCCTCGATCAGCTGAGCCCGAAGTTCGCCGAGGCCCAGCTGGTGCGCACCGACGATGAACGGATCGCTGCCGAGTACATCGAGTACGACTCGCCAAGCGGCTACGGGAAGATGCGCGGGTACTTCGTGCGTCCCGCCAAGCCTGCCGGAAAGCTGCCGGGCATCCTGGTGATCCACGAGAACCGCGGGCTCAATCCGCACATCGAGGATGTCGCGCGACGGTTTGCCCTCGAAAACTTCGTCGCGTTCGCGCCCGACGCGCTCTTTCCACTGGGTGGCTACCCGGGCAACGAAGACAAGGCGCGCGAGCTTTTCCCCAAGCTCGAGCAGGCGAAAACGCGCGAAGACTTTGTCGCCGCGGTCGCCTTTCTGAAGGCGCGTCCGGAGAGTGCCGGCAAGGTCGGCGCGGTGGGCTTCTGTTACGGGGGCGGCATGGTGAACTATCTCGCCACGCGGCTGACCGATCTGGCCGCTGGAGTTCCCTTCTACGGCTCCGCCCCGAACGTGGCGGACGTCCCGAAGATCAAGGCTCCTCTCTTGATCCAGTCGGCCGAGGTGGATGAGCGCATCAACGCGAGCTGGCCGGCATTCGAGCAGGCGCTCAAGGCGGCCAACGTTCGATACGAGCGCTTTCTATATCCTGGCACTCAGCACGGGTTCCACAACGACACGACGCCGCGCTACAATGCGGCGGCGGCCAAGCTGGCCTGGGAGCGGACGATCGCGTTCTTCAACAAGAACGTCCGCTAGAGCCAAATAGTAGCCACCGACGCCACTTCGAAACTCCAATCCGGACCCGTTGTCGAATCCGGTGCGAAGTGGGAGGCGTGAACGCACCATCTCGCGGATCTGTCGGGCAGCGGAATGGAGAAACTTGGTGTAAACTGCAATAGGCTTGGTATTCGGGAACTGGACAAGCGGAGGTGCATCATGCTTCGTTTTACCTCGATCGCTATCGTCGCGTTCGCCGCGGTCGCATCGGCCCAGGAGACCTCGCTTCCCCTCGATGTCTCGCCGGCTGAGACTTATCTCGGCGAGAAACTCGTAATCTCCACTAAGTCGTTCGATCGCACAGCCACATACCGTTATGGGGCGACGCGTCTTTCAACGACGGGTGCCGTCATCGGGGCGGTGGCCTGTAACGAGAGTGTTGCGCTCAGCGGGAGTGGAGCGCGCATCGACTGGACTCCAGGGAGGCGAGTGCGACCTGATCGCGTCGGGCATCCGACAGTCCAGCTAGCGAGTGAAGCTGACTAGCCGATTCGTGGAACCCACATCGGAGGCTGGCCGATGAACAAGCCCAGATACCGATTTAGCGTCGCTGCCTTCTTGTCGACCTGCACGTTCGTGGCCGGCTGCGGCGGGACCGACGCTCCGCCGCAGACCGGGAGCGGTGAAGCAACGAGCGCTTCCGCTGCGACGCAGACTTCGGCGTCTGCCGCCCAGAGCACGCCTATGGCGCCCGCGGGAGCCGGCGCGGTTCTCATCGCCGACGCCCAATACGCGAAAGGTGCGGCGCTCGCGGCCGATGGCAAGCTCGACGCGGCACTGATCGACTTCAACGCAGCCGCTGCCGTCGATCCAAAGCACACCTCGATCGCCGCTGCAGTCGCGGCGTACAAGGACGCCGCCGAGGGCCGTATGCCCCGCGAGGTGATCCAGCGCATTTTCCGATCGATGAAGCATGCGAACGAAGGCCGCTGGGGCGACGCGCACGCCGACGCCGACGCGGCGGTCAAGCTCGCGCCCAACTACGCGCGTGCGCACGACACGCGCGCCAAGGTGTTCCTGCTCCAGGGGAAGTACGCGGACGCGATCAAGGCGTTCAACCGGGTAATCGAGATCGACTCCACATTCGCCGAGGGATACTACAATCGCGGAGCGACATTCGCCGAAATGGGCAGGCACGACGCGGCCATCGCGGACTACACGCACGCGATCGAGCTGTGGCCGTCCTTCTCCGAGGCCTACCGCAACCGCGGGGCGGCGCAGACGCACAAGAACGACGCAGATGCCGCGATGGCCGACTACACGAAGGCCCACGAGCTTTATCCGCTCGCCGTCGAGCCGCTCTACATGCGTGGCGTCCTGTTTGCCCTCCTCGGCCAATGGAGCGAAGCGTCCGCAGACTTCACAAGAGCGATCGAACGCGATCCAGACCACACGGAGTCGTATTACGATCGCGGGCTCGCCTACCAGAAACAGGGGAACGACGACGGCGCAGTGGCTGACTACACCAAGGCCATCGAGCTCAACCCGGCCAATCCGGCGGCACTCATCAACCGCGGTCTCATCCTGGCGCGCCGAAAACAGTACGACCTCGCGATTGCCGACTACGACAAGGCGCTGTCGGTCACGCCGGTCATGGTGGTTGCGCAGTACAACAAGGCGCTGGCGCTGGACCAATCAGGCCGCGCCAAGGAAGCGATCGCGGCATATCGAACATTCTTACAGCAAGCCGCGCCAGAACACGCAGCCCTGGCGAAGCACGCGCACGAGCGGCTCACCGCGCTCGAGAAGTAGCGGCAGGGCAAGTGGGTGTGCGGCACGACTGATTCGCTTGCAGCTTTTAGGTGATGGCGTTAGGCAGCCAACCTTCTAAATCGTAAAGGAGAAATTGAAATGAATGGATCAGGCACTTCCACCACTTACGTGATGGTCCATTCGGCCTTCCTGGGAGGCTGGGCGTGGGGGCCTGTCGCGTCGCTCCTCGAAAAGCAGGGGCACAAGGTTATAGCGCTCGACCTCCCTGGCCATGGCAAGGACAAGACGCCACCCTCGGAGGTAACGATTGAGTCGTACGTGAAAGACTGTCACCGATGTCCTCGACACCCAACGAAACCCGGTGATCCTCGTGGGTCACAGCCTTGGAGGTATCATCATCAGCCAAGCTGCCGAGAACCGTCCGGACAAGGTCAACTCGTTGGTGTACCTATGTGCCTTTCTCCTGCCTACCGGAGGGTCGTTCATGAAGGCGACTGAGGGTGTCAAAGGATCGATGGTTCTCGACAACCTCGTGATGGCTGAAGACAAGACCTGCGTCACAGTCAAGGAAGAGGTCATGCACGAAGCCTTTGCTCACGACGTCCCCGATGACGCTTTTGCTCAGGCCAAGTCCATGATCGTGCCCGAGCCCACCGCACCCCTCGGGGCACCACTTTCCATCACGCAGGAGAACTGGGGCCGCGTCCCGCGTTATTACGTGGAGTGCCTAGCCGACAAGGCCATTCCTCCTGCCGTGCAGAAGGCCATGTACACGGCCATACCGGTCCAGAAAGTGTTCTCAATGAACACGAGCCACGTCCCGAACTTCTCGGCGCCGCAGGAGTTGGCGGAGCATCTGCTGGCAGTGGCAGCAGGCTAAGGACCGTCCGCGATCTGATAGGTCGGTGTTCCTATGTGTGGGAGCAGCGAGCGTCGCCGCCGAACATGGCGTTACAGCGGACTTGCCGCTGAACGCCCGACCGTTAGGCGCCTCTCTTGTCTCCGGGTGGCCGGTATTTGATCGACGACGCCTTTTGCATAGACGCGCGTTTTTGAAAAGTCTGGCGGCTGCCGCCCTAGGTCCTGTCACCCTGGGCCGGCGCGCATTCGCGCAGAATCCGCGCGTCCGCGTCGATGCAACCGCGTTGCGACAGCGACTTAACGTACTTAGCACGTTCGGACGACCGTCGGGCGGCACCTTCGCTGACGGGGTCAGTCGGGTCGCCTATTCAGAAGCGGATCTCGCAGGTCGTCGGTATGTAATGGACTTGATGCGAGCGGCCGGTCTTGAACCCCGCTTGGACCCTGCGGGGAATATCTTCGGCCGCCGCGCCGGAGCCGATAGCACCCTGCCGCCGATCCTCTTCGGTTCACATATCGATTCGGTGCCGAACGGTGGCAACTTCGACGGCGATCTCGGATCTCTGTCAAGTTTGGGCGTGCTCGAGGCGCTCGAGACAGCGGGGCTGCGCACACGCCATCCGCTGGAGATGGTTGTCTGGGCCAACGAGGAGGGCGTGGCGTTTGGCGACGTGCTGGGCGGCAGCCGTGTCGTCGCGGGCGACCTGAAGTCAGACATGAATCAACTCTGGAACGGAGTGACTCGTGCCGATGCAATCCGTAAGATAGGCGGCAACCCGACTCGCATCACCGACGCGGTGCGAGCGAAAGGCGCACACCATTGCTACCTCGAGCTCCACATCGAGCAGGGCGCAACGCTCGATCGTGAGAAGATTGCGGTTGGAGTTGTCGAGGGTATCGTCGCGATCCGTCGGTACAACGTGACCGTCTCCGGCATCGCGAATCATGCCGGCACGACCGCGATGGCGGATCGGCATGATGCTTTGCTGGCAGCGTCGCGTCTGACGATCGCGGTCAATGACGTCGTGAACGCGCAACCGGGCCGACAAGTCGGCACGGTCGGCAAGTTGGACGTGACCCCCAACGCACCGAATGTGATTCCGGGCGTTGTCAGGCTCACCATCGAGCTTCGCGATCTCTCGACCGAAAAACTCAAGCGCCTGGCTGAAATGATTCGGCAGCGCGCGAGCGAGATCGGGAAACGGACAAGGACGTCGATTGAGTTCACGCTCGCCAATTCCACAGCCCCGGCGACCGCAGCTGTGGAAGCGCAACAGGCGATCGAACGTGTCGCAGGACGGCTCGGACTTGCCAGCCGCCGACTGCCGAGCGGCGCTGGTCACGACGCACAGATGATGGCTCGCCTCTCACCAATGGGCATGATCTTTGTGCCAAGCATTGGCGGTATCAGCCACTCGCCGCGGGAACTGACGAATTGGGATCACTGTGCACAAGGAGCGGACGTCCTCCTGGGCACCGTGCTCGAGATGGATCGCGCGTAGGATCAGCCACAGTATTACTGCCATCCAATCGCTATGAGACCGATGCACCGTTCCGTCCTGTCAGCTCTCCTCATCGTTCTGCCCAGTGTTCTCCCGGCTCAGGCATCCTCACCTGCCCGGCCGTTCGGTACACTGCGGGAGCAAGCCGATACACAACAACGCTGGCTCGTCTCCCGCATGAGCACAGTCCTCCCCGCGGTGATGCGGAAATACAACGTGGACATGTGGGTCGTCCCGATGCGCGAGTACAACGAGGATCCGGTGTTCACGTCCATCGTTTCACCGACGACATTCGCCGCACGACGCAGAACCATCTATGTCTTCTCGATGCGAGGAGATTCCGTCGAGAGGATCGCCCTCGGCGGCAGCTCCCAGGGCGGAGTCTACACGGCGGTGCGCTCTACACAGGCAGCTGCGGGCCCCGCAGGCTCACGTGGCGAGCGCAATGCAGAGCTGTGGGGCGATGAACAGTGGCAGGCACTGAAGAAAGTCATCGAGGAACGCAACCCGAGAAGCATCGCGGTGAACGTCTCGCGAGTGTTTGCATTCAGCGACGGCCTCAGCGCCGGCGAGATGGAAGGAATGCGCGACGCACTCGGTGAAAAATGGACGAGTCACTTCGTTCGGCACGATGGACTTGCGCTGGATCTCATCGCAACACGACTGCCGGATGAGGCCGCATTCTACAGGAGAATGCAGGAGCTGGTGTGGGCGATCATCGACAGCGCGTTCTCCAGCGCAGTGATCACTCCAGGCGTCACCACCACTCAGGACGTCGTCTGGTGGATGCGCCAGAGGGTCAACGACCTTGGCCTCAGCAGCTGGTTCCAGCCGTCGGTTGACGTGCAGCGCCGCGGCGTCACCGAAGCTGAGCTCGGAGCGAATCCGATAATACAGCGTGGCGATGTGCTCCACTGCGACTTCGGGATCGTCGCACTGCGTCTCAACACCGACACACAGCACATGGGGTACATTCTGCGCGAAGGCGAAACTGCTCCGCCCGCAGGTCTCGTTGCCGCGCTTCGCCGAGGCAATCGGCTTCAGGACATCGTGATGTCGGAGATCAAGCCAGGCCGCACCGGCAACGAGGTGCTGCGATCTTCACTCGCGCGCATGCGTGCCGAGGGAATCGACGGAACGGTCTACACGCATCCTATAGGTATACACGGGCATGGTGCCGGTCCGCTCATCGGCCTCTGGGATTACCAGAACGGAGTACCCGGCCGGGGTGATGCGAAGATAATCCCGTCGATGTGGTTCTCGATCGAGCTTCAGGCTACGTCACCGGTGGCCGAGTGGAACGGCCAGCGCGTCCGCATGGCTCTCGAGGAAGACATGACGATCGACGCAAGAGGTGCCAACGCCTGGGCACTCAGACGCCAGACAGATTTTCATCTGATCCGTTGACGCCCACCCGAGCGACACGAGGAGTGCTGGTAGAGGTTGATTTGAGATCGGAGAGTTTTTTTTGGATCCTATTGCCAGTTTTGGCATTTAGTCTGATTGCTGACCACAGACGCTCAATTGGGTAATGCCAAAACTGGCAATGAGATCCAAAAAAACTCTCCGATCTCAAATCAGCCTCAACAACTGCCACATGAGGCATCACCATTGACATCGCTTGCAGACAACTCGCTGCCGATTGCAGGCTTCGACGAGAAGCTTCGCGCGAAGCAGCTCCAGGAAATGAAGCTGCGTGCCGCCGGCCTGCTTATTCTCGCCGCGGTTGCCTTCGCGATCTCTCACTACCTTCGCGCGGAATACCCGTGGCTCGGCTGGGTCCAGGCATTTTCGGAGGCAGCGGTGGTCGGCGGACTGGCGGACTGGTTTGCTGTCACCGCGCTGTTCCGGCACCCGCTTGGGATCCCGATTCCCCACACAGCCATCATTCCCACCCGAAAGGATCGCGTCGGCGAGGTACTCGGCGCATTCGTCGAGCGCAATTTTCTGAACCGTCAGGTAATCGAGCAGCGGCTGCTCGAGGCGCGGCTCGGCGAACGACTGGCAAGATTTCTCAGCGAGCCCGCCAACAGCAGGGCCGTTGCGCGTCATGCTGCCCGCGGTCTTGTCGCGGCTGCCGAATCGCTGCGCGACGACGATGTCCAGTCGATGATCGATTCAGCAATTCTCGACCGCATCAAGGCTGCGCGCGTCGCGCCATTCATCGGCAGAGGATTGTCGCTGATCACCGCAGGCAACCGGCACCAGGAGCTGCTCGACGAAGGGATCCGCCTCGCGGCGCGCGCGGTGACGGAGAACGAGGACATCATTCGGCGGCGGATCGAAGCGGAAACGCCGTGGTGGATTCCGGGCGCGGTGGATGAAAAGATCCTGCGAAAAATCGTTGACGGGATCGAGCGGACGCTGAAAGAGGTCGGTGACGACGTCAATCACCCGCTTCGCAAGCGGTTCGACGCGGCGCTCGCGAAGTTCATCGACGACTTGCACAATTCCCCCGAAGTCATGGAACGCGCGGAGCAGCTCAAGGACGAGATGTTGAGCGCCGATGCAGTACGGCACTTTTCATCGTCGATCTGGGCGGACACAAAGGCGAGTCTCGTTCGTCGAGCCGAGCGCGCGGAAGAGACCGATGTCGACGCGATTTCGAAGGGGCTGGCGCGGCTCGGCGCGGCGATCCTCGACGATCCCGAGCTGCTCGAGCGCGTGGACGGGTGGCTGCGCAACGGCGTGCTCGGTCTGGTGGAGCGGTACCAGTCGGAAGTGAGCGAGCTGATCGCGATCACCGTGCGCGGCTGGGATCCGACGGCGACATCCGAGAGAATCGAGCTGGCGATCGGTCGTGATCTGCAGTTTATCCGAATCAACGGCACCGTCGTTGGAGGCCTGGTCGGGTTGCTTCTGTACGCGATCACGCGCTAATCATGTTAGACAACCCCCAACTGGTCGGTTCAGCGACGCGTGTCCTGACTGTTGAATTTGGACAAGCCATCGCGAGCGCTGCGTACCCGAAGTCAACGGCGGCGCATTTCAGCAACATACGGCAGGTGGAGCAGCTGCCTTACACGGAAGACCCGGACAACCTCAACACGGCGCCAGGCGCTTCCGGTTGCAGTTGACTGGCGACGGTAGCAAGAACTGTGGCTGGATCCGCTACGGCACCACAGATGTGAGCGGGAATCATGTGCCTCTGACCGTTAATATTGGCGGTGTCGATATCGTCAGTGCCCCGCTCACCGTGCAAGCGATATCGCAGAACAAGTGGCTCGCAACTTCGCAGCCGAACGGGGACGGAAAACACGTCGCGCTCTGCGAGACGTTGGTCAAGGGTGTTACCCGCTACACGGGTGCCTACGACATTCCGGTGCAACTCCAGGCTTGCAAAAAAATTTTCACCGCGCGTAGACGGGGCAACCACGGTGTACGGACGGGAGGATAGGTAAGAGTTAGCCCGGCAACATGGGTAAGTCTTCGATCGGTGTTGTTGTTGCTGTTTCGGCTTTTCTATCCTCCTTTGGTGTGGTGTCATTGGTCTTCCAGCAGTGGCATCGTCGCGCTGGTTTGGGCCACGCTCATTGGCGTGTCGACGCTATACACCAAACAGCATTACGTAGTCGACGTGATCGGCGGCATCGCCATCGCCTACGCGGCGTACGCGCTGTTTCTGCGGGGCTACCGGCGCGAGACCATCGCCGACATTGACCGGCGTCTCGCACCGAAGCGGGCGTTGAGAGCTGTCTGGCTTTACGGCGCTATTGTCGCTTTCCTGTGGACGTACAGGCTCGCGGTCAGCTGGATGACAACGTAGTCACCTGGACCCACGCGGGTCTAGCGACTTAGGCCGGCGACGCGCTGAAGCGAGTCGGGCACCATCCGGCCGAACTCATCGAATAACGTGATGCCCGACGCTTTCACAACGTCTTTGAACTGTTCGTACGTCAGACCTGCCCCCTTCAGGAAGGGCTGCAGTGCGTCAATCTGCGTTTGGAGATCGCCTTTCGTCCGACTGCCAAGCAGGCCGCCCTTGCGAGTAGCTCCCTGCGTGAAGGACTTTCGCGCACCAGGATTTGCCAGCAGTCCAGAGGCGGCAGCTCGGGCTCTGGTTCTGATTGTCCCCTGGGCTCTGCGCACTGAGTCGCTTTTGAAATCGGCGACACGCTTGGCCGAGTCAGCCTGCAGTGAGTCCTTTTTTGCCGCCGCCAGCTTCGCCGCATCGGCTCGCGCTTTCTTGAGCGAGTCGGCACGTGCCTGCGAATCAAGCTGAGGCGCGGCAGCCACGTTCTGAGGCAGCGCCCCTGGCTGAGGGTCGCCGGCTCCCGGCGCAGGCAGCCCCGGCGCGGGCGAGTTGACGGCCGGAACAGCCGACGGTGCAGAAGTGTCAACCGAAGAATTGACGGTTGAACGTTGCGAAAGGAAGATTGCGCCGGCAATGACGGGGATGAACAGTGCAAGCCCACCGATAAGCTGCTGACTCCGCCTCCCGAGGGTGCGCCGGCTCTTGTACGTCTCCCTCAGAATGAACGGTTCATCAGTAGTAGAGATTGCCCGACCTTCCGTCGGCGTGGCGGGCGCTGCGATTGGACCCGTTGTGGGCGACACCTCGATTGGACCTGAGGTCGACGGCACCTCGATTGGACCCGAGGTCGCCGATGCTGCGACTGGGCCTGGAGTTGGCGACACTTCGAGTGGCTGTGTAGCGGGCGACACAGCCTTCAGGCCGGTGATAGGCGGCACCACAGTCAGGATCGTAGGCTCGAGACGCGGAATCTTGTGCTCAAACGTCCTGATCTCGCCCGAAGCAGTAGAGAATGAATCGAGAGAATCGAGCAGCATCCTCGCAGTTGCCGGTCGCTCATCCGGCTCCTTCGAAAGACACTGCATTACGAGCGCCGACAACGATCGCGGGACATCCGGCCGCACTTCGATCAGTGGCTTCGGATCCTCAGACAGAACGGCAACGAGAATTTTCGCGGGAGTAGTCGCTGCGAATGGCGATCTTCCATTCAGCAGCTCGTAGGCAAGCAGTCCGAGCGCGTAAATGTCGATGCGATGGTCGGCGGTCGGATCGCCGGCGAGCTGTTCGGGAGCCATGTACGCGGGCGTGCCGATCGCCGTGCCGGTCTGCGTCACCCCCGCCGCGGGCATCGACGCATTGAGCGCCTTCGCGACGCCGAAATCGGTGACGAGAGCGTATGTGCCCGACCGCAGAATGTTCGCGGCCTTGATGTCGCGATGAACTACGCCTTCGCCATGAGCGTAATCGAGAGCTTCGCCGACATGGAAAAGAATGCGCACGACTTCCTGGACCGGCATCGGCCCGTGCTTCTCGACCGCGGACCTGAGAGATTCGCCGGCGATGAACGGCATCGTGTACCACACGAGGTCTTCGTGCTCGCCGGCTGAGAGCAGCGGGACGATGTGCGGGTGCTGAAGCTGCGCGGCGACCTTGATCTCCCGCTGGAATCGGCCCCGGTTCACGTCGGCAATGAGCTCCGGCGAGAGGACCTTGACGACGATCTTTCGTCCGAGTGACCGGTCGACCGCGACGAACACTCGGCTCATACCTCCGCCGCCGAGCTCGCGCTCGAGGTTGTACGAGTCGGACAGGGCTTCTTTCAGTCGTTCTTCGAAGGTCGTCATTGCGGTGGTTTAGGGTGGCCGCCGGAAGAATATGGTAGTGCATCGTTCAAGCGCGCGCAATTTTCGCAAACGCACCGGTCGTTGCTGCACCAGATTTGCACCGCATATAATGGGACGAGCGACCAGCTCGCCCGAATCACAGCGCACTAACCGAAGCGCGAGTTTTGCAAGCTACCTGTTCGAGCCGAGAGGCGTGGAGAAGTCAAATGGTCAAGCCAGCAAAGAATACGATTTGCCTTTGGTACGATCGCGATGCCGAAGAAGCGGCACGGTTTTACGCCGATACCTTTCCCGATTCGTCCGTCGGCTCGGTGCTCCGCGCACCGGGAGACTTCCCGTCTGGGAAGAAAGGGGATGTGCTCACCGTGGACTTCACCGTGTTGGGCATTCCGTGCCTCGGGCTCAACGGCGGACCTACGTTCAAGCACAACGAAGCGTTCTCGTTTCAGGTGGCAACGGAGGACCAGGCCGAAACGGACCGCTACTGGAACGCAATCGTCGGCAACGGCGGTCAGGAAAGTGCGTGCGGGTGGTGCAAGGACAAATGGGGATTGTCGTGGCAAATCACGCCGATCGCCCTCACTCAAGCGATCACGGATCCCGATCCCGCTGCCGCGAAGCGTGCCTTCGATGCGATGCTGGAGATGAAAAACATCGACATCGCTGCAATCGAAGCGGCGCGCCGCGGTTGAAGCTCGCGATGACATTGGTCAACCCTGAGTTCCCTCGAGGTCAGGGCGATTCGCCTACGCTGAAACCAGCTCGGCCTCGCGCTCTCTCGCCAGCTGCGCGATTCCCTCTTCTATGGTACGGGAGTGGTGCATCGAGCAGAACTTCGGCCCGCACATCCCGCAGAACTCCGCGCTCTTGAAATACTCGGCCGGCAAAGTCTCGTCGTGATATTCCTGCGCGCGCTCGGGATCGAGTGCGAGACGGAACTGTTCCTTCCAGTCGAATGCGTAGCGAGCGCGTGAGAGTGCATCGTCGCGATCGCGCGCGCCCTTTCGCCCGCGGGCAATGTCGGCCGAGTGCGCGGCGATCTTGTAGGCGATGACTCCTTCGCGGACGTCGTTGGCGTTGGGAAGACCGAGGTGTTCTTTGGGAGTGACGTAGCAGAGCATGTCGGATCCGTGCCAGCCGATGAGTGCTGCGCCGATTGCGCTCGAGATGTGATCGTATCCCGGTGATATGTCCGTGACGAGCGGACCGAGGGTGTAGAACGGCGCTTCGTGGCAGACGCGTTTGGCGCGTTTGACGTTCATCTCGATCTGGTCCATCGGGATGTGGCCCGGGCCTTCGATCATTACTTGTACGTCACGTTCCCAGGCTCGTTTAGTCAATTCGCCCATCGTGTCGAGCTCGGCGAACTGTGCTTTGTCTGACGCGTCAGCCAGACAGCCGGGGCGTAGCGAGTCGCCGATGGAGATCGTGACGTCGTAGTAGCGGAGGATCTCGAGCACTTCGTCGAAGTGTTCGTAGAGTGGATTCTGTTTGCGGTGGTACATCATCCACACTGCGTGGAGTGAGCCGCCGCGGCTGACGATCCCGGTGACGCGGCCGTGCACGAGCGGCAGGTGCTCGATGAGAATCGCGGCGTGGATAGTCATGTAGTCCACGCCCTGCTTGGCTTGTCGCTCGATCATGTCGAGGAGATCCTGCGCGGTGATCTCCTCGAGCTGCTTCTCCTGCTGCACGGCCTGGTAGATCGGAACCGTTCCGATGGGAACGGGCGAGGCGTCGATGATCGCCTGCCGAATCGCGTCGATGTTTCCGCCGGTGGAGAGGTCCATCACCGTGTCGGCGCCGTACTTCACTGCCATGCCGAGCTTTTCGATTTCGCCGTTGATGTCGGAGGAGACGGCGGAGTTGCCGATGTTCGCGTTGATTTTGACTTTGGCGACTTTGCCGATTGCCATCGGCTCGAGCGACCCCGCGAGGTGGCGGACGTTGGCGGGGATGATGAGTCGTCCGATTGCGATCTCGTCCCGCACGAGCTCGGGGGAAATCTCTTCGCGCTCGGCGACGAAGCGCATTGCGTCGGTGATCTCGCCCCGACGCGCGTGGTGCATCTGCGTGCGTGCTTCCATTGTTGACTCCCTACGCCGGTACTAACCGGATCAGGTTATGAGGGACTTTCTCAGCCCGGTCTCTCCCTGCCGACTCTCGAGCAGGAAGACGGGCACCCCTGTCATTCTTTGAATGTATACGCTCACCGTTCGCACGGAATCCGCTCTACGCCTCGTTCTGCCTGCTTTGACGCTTGCGCGGTTGGCGTTTTCTCGTGCAACTTCGTATCGTGCCGCCACGCGCTACACGCAAACCGACTCTCCTCTCGGCCTTCACTGGAGCGGGCGGCCTCGACCTCGGCCTTCATCGAGCCGGATTTCTATCGATTGGAACCATTGAACGCGACGCATTCGCGCGCACGACCATTGAGGAGAATGGTCTTTGGCCTCTGCTAGAACCTGGCGACATCGTCGAACTCGCGTGTTCGCTAACGCCGGCAGACGTGGGACTCAAAATCATGGAGCTTGGGATTTTGGCAGGAGCACCGCCCTGCCAGCCTTTCTCAAAAGCCTCCCAATGGGCACGGAGCGGACGAACAGGACTTACGGATCGACGAAGCAGCTGCGTTTGGTCCTTCTTTGAGCTGGCGGCACGCTTCCTCCCCCAAGTGGTGCTACTAGAAAACGTACCCGGTTTCGTGAGGGGGGAAACCTCGGCGCTGAAACCCATACAGGCGCGATTTGAAGAGATTAATTCAAAGTATGGAACACAATATCGCGTCGCCCACGCGATAGTAGATGCGTGCGACTTCGGGGTTCCACAGCATCGAGAGCGGGCCATCATCGTCGCGCTCCGCGACGGAGCGCAATTCAGATGGCCACTTCCTACCCATTCAGTTGCTCCGATCCGTTCATACGACGCGATCGGCGGGTTGAGGCCGGAAATACTTCCCTTGCCGCGCGGAAAATGGGCGCGTCTGTTAAAGTCGATACCGGAAGGTCGAAACTATCTCTTCCACACTCCGGGAGATAGAGGCGAACCACTCTTCGGACGTAGAACGAGATTTTGGTCTTTTCTTTTGAAACTCGCAAAGAACGAACCATCGTGGACGCTCCCCGCCCAGCCAGGCCCGTCAACAGGGCCATTTCATTGGACCGGTCGGCCTCTGGCAATCGAGGAAATGCTCCGCCTACAATCCTTTCCAAAGGAGTGGAAAGTTAGCGGGTCCCGGCAAGAGCAAATCCGACAAGTTGGCAACGCCACTCCGCCTCTATTGGCCGAGGTGATTGGGCGCGCTGTCGGGCGTCAAGTTTTTCAGAAGCGGTATCGCGGTGGCCCGTCTCTCGCCATTGCGCGGAAAACGAGGATCCCCGGCCCCATAGAACCAGGGACGGTTCCTTCTGAGTATACAAATCTTAAAGGCGACCATTCCGCTCACGCAGGCAGTGGCAAAGGACCGAAACCGCGTATCGTTGCCGCGTCGTGACGCGAAGCGGCCGGTTCGCAAGACCCCTTCTTTCCACGGACTAAAACCGAAGAGTCAACTATCGAGCCGGGTCGCGCGTTCAAATAAGAGAACTAACACACGGCCTGAAATTGACCTATGCCGCGCGCTTTCTACCATAGGGATTCCATTCGTTCGCCATCGGCGGGGCTTGCCCGGCAGTCCAGATATCGTAATTGAGCGTCGCCGCACAGCAATATTTTGTGATGGAGATTTTTGGCACGGGCGCGATTGGGTGAAACGACGTGCGAGCCTTTTGAGGGGAACCAACTCGTCCTATTGGGTCGAGAAAATAGGCACTAATCGGAAACGTGATCGACGAGTGAATCGCGAGCTGCGCTCTCTGTCTTGGTCCGTAATACGTGTTTGGGAAAGTGACGTAAGAAGGGATCCGGACAGAGTTGCCCGCCTCATCCAGAAAACGTTGGGATCACGACGGTGAGTCAATTCGATAAGGGCCAATTCTCATCAGTTGCCCCTAATCGTTGTGCCTCCCGTCTCGACCAATTGAGCACCTGCTTCTGGAGACCAAACCTAAGGGGCAGAACAAGCCTCGCGACACGATGCCGGTCAAGCACTACGTTGGTGGCTCGTCTCAAATCATCCCACCGCTCATCTCCCATGGGAATTGAGAAAGGAACTGCTAGGCAGCTGAGGGGATCTTTGCCGAAATCGATGTAGCCCCGCCACACATCCGGGATGATATCCCGTCCTTTCTTGTGCCATTTGAGCTGCACAGTGCACTGGACAAGTGCAACAACAAAGCCGAGCCTTCCATCATCAAAAGGCAACCACGCAACAACATCAACACCACCATCGCCACTGTGGCCGCGGAACGGACCTCGGCCAACAGGTAGGGATAACTGGTCCGCCAACCATGGAACTGCGTCTGAAAACCTACCAGGTCTGTCACCTGAAGCAGGCGACCCGAACCGCAATGATTGGCAGCAGGGTCCGAGGTAGCCTTTGATCGCCTCTGCCACTACGAGATCGAACATTTCGTCGATCTCCCGATGACGGGATTCTTTTCTCATTGCAGGACTGGTGGACACGAGTAGCAAGAATACATATGGGACTTGCCGTCGTGTTACGTAAAGTCGTACTCCCCCCGAAATGTCCTCCACCGAAAAAGGATATCCTTCGCCGCCCACTCGCTTCCGTCGTTGGACCTCGAGAAGCACTTCCTCGAGGGCAATATCGAAATCCGTCGGCGCCAAATCATCTATTCCACCGCGATCGTCGGGAAAAACCGTCGTTCGCAGTTGCCGCCGTAGCCAGGTTTGCGACGCGTGGGTGCGATTCAGCAACAACATGGTAAGCTCCAACCAATCGGCAAGAGCATTGGGATCATCGCTACTTGGAAACGTTACTCTAAGGCGGCCCATCTAATCGTTCTCGCGAAGGGCCCTGAGGTATTCCTCGCAATCATCTAATATCGCCATGACATCTTCGTCGGCTCTGTAGTCTGCAATATCGATCTCGGCCTGCTGCAGCGACGATGATGCTTTGGCAAGTCGGGAGAGCAAACGCTCTTTTATGCCTCCCGCAATCGAGAACGCCGCCTCCAGATCCCGCGTCTTTCGAAGTTCGGCCAGACCCTGAGGCGATGAAAGCACTTTACCGAGTTCCGGAATCTTTCGTGAATCCGAAAAGAGTGGCTCGTGCTTCGAGTCACCGAAAACCCAAGAGACGAACTCCTTCGCCTTTTTCTTAGAGGCGGGCGTCTTGGGTAGAGGGTCGCTCCTAGACTTAACCTGCCAGCCCGTGGGCACATCGAGAAACTCGCGCACACCCGTATCCTGAAGAGCGCGCGTAAACACACCAAAATGGTCAATCACCCCTCGCGTGTTGATCGCCATTTTTTTCATCTGCCGCGCAGCACGATAGTTTCGGTAGCTCTCCCGAACGGCTCGCTCGTTTTCCCCAACCAACGACGCCGTCTCTGCGAAGGATTTCTTGTCCTTGTCTATAAAGGTTCCCAAAAACCTTGCCTGCGCCCAAGGGTTCCAAGGTTCAATTCCAGAGATATGCCGGAACCCAAGTATCGGAGCGACGTCGTCGCGAGAATTTGCGACGACTGCTGGAATTTCTGACGGAATCGTTCCCGTGATCTTGATCGCGTCCCACTCATCGCTATCCGATATGCCGAGCTTTCCGGCAGCCCCTCGATCGACCAAGAGCATCATCGCGGCAAGGCGTCTATTCCCTTCCACGACGACTTTTTCCCCGGCCTCCTGGATTACGATTATTGGCTCGGATGGGAAATAGCCATGTCGAGCGATAGAATTTGCGATTTCAATTGGCTCGTATTCGTCGACAATAAAACGAAGAAGATCAGGTTGGGTCGCGGCTTGAACATCTTCTGGAAGTCGTGGATTGCGGCTATCCAAGCGCAGATCGCTGATGGGAAAGCGCGTTAACTGTTGAGTCGTTCCGCCTGGCAAGGCAGTAACCTTTCTCTCGGCCCTCCGCCGTTTCCGGCCGCGTTCGACTGTTTTGGGCATACGTCCTCCAACGTTGGACCTAACATGTCTCAAAAGGATCTGGCCGTGCAAACAAGGGTGTTTGGTTTAGAATAGCCCAACCGACCCGAAAGGGAACGCACCGCCGGGCAGTTGTCCAATGCATTCCTCAGCCTCACTCTCTCCAGCGTGTCAGATTCCTTCGCCACCATGGAGAGAAAGCAAACAACCAATCTGGTCACTACAAACAGCTGGCAGAATCAAATCCAGTCGTGAAATGCATCGGCTCAGCTGACGGTTGTGCGAAACCCGTCCAGCGACCGCCTTTGGCGACATCCGAGATCGTAGTCGAGGCGCGCCGACCGCGCCGCGCCGCTGAAGAGTAGATGACTGGAGCTGAGACAGCTTTATCGGAGCACCTTCTCGCTGCGCTCGGCGCTAGTTTTATGAGTCGCCACCAGCGACAGCCAGAATGAGAGGCCGCGTTGCAACAGGAGCTTGCAAGTTGACTCAGGACGACTGGAGTGTTGAGCTACCGAAGACGGCGGCGGCCTGGGGCAAAGGAAATTCCGCCGCATTAGAGTCCGTATTGGAAGAGGAGTTGACAGCACAGGCGGACGACCTATTGGAGGACGCCTGTGAGTTAGGGGGATGGCCAGAAGACGAGCAGGTCGAAGTAAGTGACGTAGTGCTAAACGGCAACCTGATGAACGCCACTGTTACCGTCTACTTCACAGAGGTGATTCCATCGAGTTGCAAGGATTTGTCACATCGGGAACGCCGGGAGCACCGGATTGTCATCGCGATGAGAAGGGGGGACCCCACCGGGACGGTAGCCCACTCTGCCTCCGATCCAAATCAATGGGATCTAATCGACAGAAACTCGGCAGCGGACGGGCGATGAGAACCACGTCATCGACCCAGTCATTGCGCCGTTCCGGAAAGTCGCGAAGATGAGTGGATCGTTATCTGGTTGGGAACTGTATGAACGCCTGGTCGCTCGCGTGATCGCTGATCAGCTGTCCACTGACCTTTGCGCGACGCCCAATGCACGCGTCGTTGGCAAGATCAGCAAGCGAAGCAGGCAGATTGATGTCTTAATCGACCAACGCCACGATTCCGACAATTCGCGCCGCGTTATCGTGGATGCGAAGAAGAGAACTCGTAAGATCGATGTCACGGATGTAGAGGCGTTTCGGGGTTTGATGGAGGACGTCGGCGCAACCCACGGCTACTTGGTCTGTCCAACGGGACATACCAAGGCAGCGGCGCGCAGAGCGCAATCGGCAGTTTCGATTCGTCTTTTGCCACTGGATCGCCTACAAGACTTTGATCCGTCTGCTTGGCCAACGTGTACGTTCACAGGTTGTCGAGGTGGTCGCGTCTTCTGGGATGGTTACCCTGAAATCTCTGTAGCGCTTCGGGGCGCATCTCCAACAGAGTCGCGAGCACGCGCACGCATGGCATTTCTTCATTACGTCGGAAAGTGCGATCGTTGCGGGCGATTCCATGTAAAGTGCCTTACCTGTGGCGACCTTATATCACTGCCTGAGAGCGACCCCGATGACTACGGCCATCAATGCCGTTGCAAGCCTCCGTGGTTTTGGCTGGCATCGATCGAACAAGACGAGAAAGGCGCTGAATCAGCCGAACTCCATGCCGTTCTTGCGTCTGGTAAGGTGATCACAACCGATCGACGGGCGCTCTGAACGAGGTCAACGACTAGGCCTCGGTGATGTTGCCATCTCGTTTTGTATATCTCGGGTTCATGATTGACGCGAACCGCGTCAATGCACGGCAGGCCGATCCCCACATGAATCGGCTTGAGAAGTGGCGCGAAGACGAAGTGATAGAATTGATGATGGCCGAGTCGGCGTACAATGAGGCGCGCTCTGGCGGTGATCCTCGACGAGCCCGAAAGGTAGGATTTCAAATCTTCTCGATGACTCTGGCAACTACCGACGCTGAACAGGAAGAGCTCCGCCAGATCGAGCGTATCCTATTCCGGAAAGGCGCTACGACACAAAACCAACGGAACGATGTGGACATCGTGTTCAACGCGAAGAAATACATGCGCATCCTCGTAACTGCTGACGGGGGCTCGAATCGTCAACCGGGTGGCATACTTGGCAATCGTGCCACGCTCGCTGCGATAGGCGTCAGAGTTATGACGGCAGCGGAGGCAGTCGCACTGGTTGAGCAGAAGATCACTGAACGAGATGATTTCGCCCGCCGTTTGGCGGCCGAAGTAGGCGTCAGTTTGCCGCAATGGGTGGGTCAAGACTAGCCAATTCATTTGCCGCAGAGGAGTTGTAGCAGTCGACACGAGGAAGCAGTCTGAAGCGTCACGAAAGCTGAGGGCCGCGAGTTATGTTCGGCGCGCGAAGCGATCAGAAAGACCCCTTCTATGGCAGATCTGACAGTCATCGGCTCACCGAAGTGTGGGGGTGGGGAAGAATTGGATTCCTCTTGGCTTCAACCAAGAGTTTAGCAAGCGCCGCCTCGATCTGATGTCGGGGGGCAATTCGCGTTTGGCGGGGTAGGCGTAGACCAGACGGACCAAATCAAGAGTTCGATCGAGCGGGCCTCACGCCTGCGTACTCGAATCCCGCGCTACGGAAAATTGAACCGCGACGCTTCCGTTGATGCGAAACCACCAGTTGAGTGATACAAAACCGGCATTGCGCGGCGCTTGGATCACCACACATTGCTCATTCTCCGATTGTCTAACCTTCAAAGCCAATACGAGGGAACCAAAAAATAGTAAGCACTCAAGCTCAATACCCTTGTCGTGGAGGTCGTCGAAACGGCAAAGCACCTTTGATCCACTTTCGCGTTCACGTCGCTTCGGTTGGACGTCCGCGCAGATGCTTGTTGCATTACCTCCGGAGTTGCTTGACACCTCCGGCAACGTTTGCCCCTTCTGGGGATACTCCGTGATATATCCGACCCCACAAGCCATCAACTGCTCGTCGATTGACGTATTCCTGACGTACAAGTGTGGTCTTCGATGCACACACTGTTTCGTCGGCGACCGACTCAATACGAATCAGGATATGGATTTCGAGATGTTCACGCAGATAGTGGGCTCCGCTCATCAGTGGGGCACGCGCGAGATCACGCTGCTCGGCGGCGAGCCAACACTGTATCCTCAGATCGCGGAGGCCGTTCGGGTCATTGGGGACGCAGGGTTTCGTGCGCGTATCGTGACGAACGGACAGCGAAGTTACGTTCGCTTCTTGGAAAGCCTTCCTGCGGAGTCCACTCCTCCATTCATCTGCTTCAGCATCGACGGTGCAAGCCCTGGCGTGCATGATCGCATCCGCGGGCGGGGTAGTTACGGTCGGTTGATCGAGGCAATGATCGAGACCGGGCGGCGTCGCTACGCCTTTGCGGCTATTCTCTCGGTCAGCCGCCACAACGCTGCCGACGTATCAGCGGTACTGGAGCTCTCGAGCCGACTCGGTTGCGAGTACGTAAACATCCACCACGTTACCAATCGCGGTTTTGCGTGTCCGGACATCGTGCTGGGTATCGACGAGTGGGATGACGTTTTTGCCATCGCAAATCAAACCGCAAGGGAGGCCGGACTTAGGATCCGCATAGAAGACACATTTCGAGGCGACGAACCGCACCTCGCCAGCTGCGCCGTTCGCGATGGGACCAATCTCATGTTCCTTCCGGACGGTCGAGTACACAGCTGCATGATGTTTATCGATCTACCGGATTCACATTCGTTCTTGTGGTCAGACGGGCAACTTCAACCCGTTGCGTCGCTATCGAGTGAGCGGTGCATTGTCCTAGCCGAAGGTGACGTCGGTTGCCCGGCACTGCGGCGTGTGAACTCAGCACTTGCCGGTGACGCGCAGAAGCGGGGCTGCCACTGTCGGTGTATCTACGACAAGCGCGAGGTGGGTGCTGACTCGAATCCGCTGACAATAGGCACTCACGAATCGGCTACGAATCGCTCTCTAACCATCTGATCATCCCATGCTGGAGCTTCCGAAGGAACTTGCGAAGGCGGCGGAGGAACGTCGGCTACTCCCTTTCATCGGGGCGGGATTCTCGAAGAACATTGATCCATCGATCCCGAACTGGTCGGAAATCATGGAGAAGGCTGCACACCTGCTTGGATACGATCCCGCTGTCCTGATGGCGCAGGGTGACCATCTCCAAATTGCCGAGTATGTGAGGGAGGAGGGCTTCCTCCCCGAGTTGTACAACCAGTTGTCGAAGGAGATTGATGGCAAACCGTACGATGTTGCCCTGTCGAAGCCCCACCAGCTACTACCTTACCTCGACGTCCCATGGATTTTCACGACCAACTGGGACACCTGGATCGAAAAGGGCTTCTGGCACGAAGGAGTGGCGTGTTCCAGGATCGTCTCCGTCGATCACTTTGTGTCGCCGCGTCAGATGAAACCCAGCGGGCCCGACGTGAGCAAGACGCCTCAATACACTTCGGCAGCCGTTGCCAAAATGAAGAGACGGTCACCCCAAACAACCGTTGTCAAGTTTCACGGTGACTTCACAGACCACAACTCGATCGTGTTCTGTGAGGAGGATTACTACAATCGATTGGACTTCGAAGACCCGCTGGATATCAAGTTGCGCGCCGAAATCATCGGCCGTGCAGTAGTCTTTATTGGCTACAGCTTTAGCGATCCAAACGTCCGGTATATCTGGCACAAACTGAAGCGAGTCACCAAGCGGATGGGATCGAACGCCAAGCGCAAGTCATTCTTCATTACCAATGCAAAGAATCCCGTAGCAGAACGCCTCTTCCAAGAGCGGAATATTGAAACGGTGCTACTTGACCCGTTGAACACCAAGGGGGACCTAGAGCGCGTGCTACTGCTGCTAATCGAACGGCAGAGCCCGTGACAACACCCAGTCTCTTTTTTGCAACGAGCAATGACTACAAGTTTGCAGAGTTTTCTCGACTATTCGGCGCCGCTGGGCTACAGATAGATCACTATCGCCTAGAAGTGGAGGAGGTGCAGCATATCGAAATGGACGTGATTGTTCGAGATAAGGCGCTGAAGGCATACCAACGCGTCAGGCGACCCGTCCTTGTCGATCACAGCGGCTTGGCTATGAACGCATTGAATGGGTTGCCGTGCGGCCTCAACAAACTGTTCTGGAATGTGCTACAGGATCGGATTTGCGAGTTGGCAATTGCCATGAACGACCCCACGGCCGAGATACTTGTGTCCCTTGCGCTGTGCGACGGCAAGCGAATCCACGCGTGGCATGAAAGGCTACCGGGCAACCTCGCAGCTAAAGCATCTGCGGTTGGGACATTTCATCTTGATCGAGTCTTCGTTCCTAATGGTTCCACGATGACACTGGCTGAGATGAGTACGGTGGACCGAGATGTGGTATCACATCGAAGGAGGGCGGTGGATCACACGTCAGCAGTACTAAAGAGCCTAGCCGTCCTGTGATGCCTCCATCCGACGCATGATCGAAAGACTGCGCCAACTCGCGCGCGGGGACGCTGAGCGAGTCGGGACCAAGGCCGCAAATCTTGGGGAATTGTCGCGACTCGGACTTCCGGTACCCGATGGATTTGTCATCGACCAACAATCGGCGAGCGCGTTCCAGAACCAGGTGGCGACTGAGGGACTTGATGCGGAGACTAACCGTCTCATTCTCGATGCGTTCCACGACCTCCGTGCTGATCGCGTGGCGGTGCGAAGCAGTGCAAACGTCGAAGATTCTGATGCCTCTTCGTTCGCCGGTGTCTTCGAGAGCATTCTGAATGTAGGCGCGGATGGACTCGTCAAGGCGGTGATACGGTGCTGGTCTTCGGCGGCGACTGCGCGAGTACTGGCATACTCCGACGCACGCGGAGTGTTGCCAACCGAGATTCGAGTGGCCGTAATAGTCCAAGTAATGGTGGACGCCGACGCTGCTGGGGTTTGCTTCACGTCCGACCCCGTGACCGGTGACGAGACGCGGCCCTATGTCGAGATAGTCAGCGGCTTGGGCGACGCTTTGGTGGCTGGGCGGGCGGCGCCGGATGCTTATTCTTTCGACAGTAACTCGGGACGAGTGGTGACGATCGAGCGAGGGCGCAATGGGGCCGGCGATGCTGTCGATTTAGCTATGATCACTCGGATTGTGACAGAGAGTTGCCGTATTCGAGCGCACTTTGGGCAGCCCCAAGACGTCGAGTTTGCTGTTGAGGGTGGCAACATCCACTACCTGCAGACGCGACCAATCAGCTTTCGGGGTTCTGACGATAGCCGCCGCGATAAATGAACGCATCGTATTTCGGATCGCATGCATCGTTGTCAGCATGGGTGCGGCAAGCAGAACTCGTCGACACCGATGACCTCGTCCGCGAGGACGCTTCGAAACGGGAGCGGCTCCAGACTCTCCATCAGCGGATCGGCCTACCGATCGTGATGTCCCGGTCCTTCTGCGCTGGCGATGTTCTCCGCGAATCGGAGCGCTTTCGCGAGTTCGCTGAGAAGGCTTCCTCCACAAAATATGCTGTCCGAGCCAAGCCGAAGAGAGATGGATTGCCCATACTGCGCAACCGCAACGAGACGATTCGCGACTTGATCGCATGGCTCAGCGCGCAAGGCGACAATATCGGCGAGTACGCGGTCGACTTTGAGCCGCACATCGATGCTGCGCGTGCGTGCATTTTTGTGGTCGAGGACGAGCGGATCGCTGGTGAGGCGATCGAGGGGGGGCTCCTTGAACTCAACAAGGGGCCAAATACGGGGCGCGTTCTGACGTTCGAGTATGACTTCGCAAAGTGGACCTTTGCGTCGACGGACGAGGAGCTGACGACATTCGTTCAATCGGCCGTAGGCCTTCTGCAGATGGACAATGCAGAAGCCGCCTCCTCAGTCGCAGCAGAACTTGACGCGACCAGTGCTGGGCTCTTCATAAAAGGGTACTACGAGGCTATATGCGCTTCTGATGCGGGCATCGTGTTCGTGGATTTCAATCGCGTATTGGGTGACAGCTTGAAGGGCGTTCCCGTCGTGGCGAAGCCGACCATGGAGGATTCTGATCTCATCGTAGGGCGCACGGGCTCACCCGGACGGGCATCGGGTCGAGTCCGTATAGTCTCTGAGAGCGACGCTGCGTTGACTGAGTTGTCGGCAGGTGAAGTGCTTGTTTGTCAATTCACCTCGCCCGATTTCCTTCACCTCATGAAAGCTGCCGCCGCGGTGGTGACTGATGTGGGCGGTGTTTTAAGCCACGCCGCGATCGTTTGCCGGGAGCTGAGGAAACCGTGTGTCTTGGCTACTGGATCGGCGACGACACGCTTGACCTCAGGTGACATCGTCGACGTCGATGCGACGAATGGTTACGTTCGGCGTGTCAGCCGCGGTTGAAGGGTAACGCCCGTTGTGCTGACTTGGGCGCCGGGTAGCTGCCTTGTGATCTCCGAACTTACGCACAGCAGGTTAGGCACACGGAATGAATAGATATCACGCGCCTGGTTGCCCATTCTGCGGACACGGAACCGAGGAAACGAAATTCGCGGAGTCAGACAATTTCATGGCGATTTGCAATATCTCACCCATCCTGCCCGGCCATTCGTTGGTGATTCCGAAATGGCATGTACATGGCCTCATGCACCTGAGCAACTCTGAACTGTGCGAAATGAACGTCTTCGCCAGGAACACGATGAGTGTCCTCGTGAAGGCGTTTGCCGCGGATAGCTTTAACTGGACGATCCAGGACGGTGAGGGGGCGGGCCAGACGGTGGCGCACTTGCATTTGCATTTGATTCCGAGGACGGCCAATGATTTGCCGAACCCTGACGACTGGAATCTCCGCCTTCGCGATAGCCCGTTGACGGCCACAACTAAAGGCAACAGGCCCATCCTTACTTCAGCGCAGATCACGGATTTTCTTAACAGAGTCAGGGCCGCCGGTCGCCCTGTGAGCAACTAGCCCTTTGGCGCTCTTAATAGCGGCACATGTGTTGTCTCGTCGGGCCAAAAAAGGCTGACTATGGATGCTGCTCTAAAGAAGGTTGTGCGCGTTTTTCTCGCATCTCCCGGTGATGTTCTGAACGAGCGCGAGCGGGCTGGCGTCGTCGTCGAAAGCCTCAATCGCACTCTGGAATCTGAGCTTGGGATACGCATCGAGCTCATCAGATGGGAGACGCACGTCGCTCCGCTGATGGGAAGGCCGGAGGAAGTCGTTTTGGAAGGCGTTCGGATGAGTGAGTCGGACGTCTTTGTTGGGATTCTGTGGCTGAGATTCGGAACTCCGACTGGAGGCGTAAGGCCCGAATCAGGTGGGCCAATCCTCTCCGGCACCGAAGAGGAATTTCACCTCGCCTACGAGTCTTGGAAGCGAACTGGGCGACCGCAGGTGATGTTCTATCGCTGCACGAGACCGCCCGAGGATATTCGTTCCTTGGAAGCAGATCAATATGGCAACGTTGCCCGGTTCTTTGCGAGGTTCGAGCATAACCAAGAACACCCAGGATTGGTTGGAACGTATTCTGAACCAGAAGAATTTGAAAGACGGCTTCGAGAGGATCTGACTCATGTCGTGCGGAGGCTTGCGTCAGGAGGACCATCGACACCGCGCTTTGACCTCAGCACCACTCATCGCGGTTGTGGTTTCGACAAATTGTTCCTACCTGACTACAACGACGAGAGAAGTTCGGCTAAGCGCGAGGCTCTTCTACAAGCGAAGAAGATACGCATTATCGGATATTCCGGGCACGCGTTTCTAGCGTCAATCGGACATCGCTATCGCAATGAGCTCGTTGCCCGACTTGATAGCGGAGCATTTGTTTCTGCGGTGCTGACAAACCCTTGGAGCGAAAGGGGCCTCCTCATCTCCATGGCCGAAGCGGATCCGGTGACCCATGCAGCATTGTACCGCGCCTATGCGACTGGTGACTGCTCGGCCATTGACCCCATAGCCCTGATTGAGCGCGCTGCGTGGTACTCCCTAAAATTCAGAAACAGTGTCGCTGGAAGCAGACGCCTAATTGAGTCCTACCCTGGGCAGGTACAAATTCGACTTACGGACCATGAGCTACCGGCCGCCGTTCTGTTGACCGAGACGCTCGGCTTCTTCGAACCATATCTTCATGTCGATTCGGATGTCCGGCTCAAGCGAACCATGCTCACGTTTGATATGCAGATCGCCACAAGCTCCTATCTATACCAACACGCTAGTAACTTTTTTGATTTCCTCTGGCTGATCTCCGAGCCATTTCAGGAGTTTTTTGATCACGAAGAATCGCATAAGAAGCGACTGATTGACGCATTAGCGAATAGAGGTGCCACTTGGAGAGATTAGCTCAAGAGATTAGCTCTACTTGCCTTGGGTCTTTCCCGGATAGCAGTTTCACTCGGGCCGAACGGTGGGCCTTGCGGACCCCGCCGAATCCGGCAATGTCTTCATCGCCAGCGTACCTATGGGCGTAGGTTTTAGAGCGCCCGTCTCGACGTTGTTAATCATCCCGTTCATGAAATGCACAAACGCATTCATGTAGGTGTCCTGGCAAATCTTCTCCCGGAATAAGTCCCTTGCTTCACGGCTAGAGCCAAGAAAGCTTGCAATCCAACGCTGCCAAGACTCCCAGTACAAGGCGTCAGTGCGGTTCGGCCGCAGCACGTGTGTGTAGTCGTGGAATACCGTCTCGAAGAGGTTGAAGTGGAAGTAAATGAATGCTTGGCGGCGAGCCTTCTCCAGCGTCTCGTTCGACCTTTGCAGAGCAACTGGGTGATCATCGTAAATCGCCCACAGCTCCGGCCGATTAGCCAGCTGCCGGTTGATGTCAAACAGCGCATTCATATACTGATTCCGCGAGGTATAGCGCACTCCAGTTTCGCTGTATCGCCAGTTGCGCAGTGCAACAAAGAGTGAGATCACCAAAGAAATACCCGCGACCACGATAGACAGAACGCTTGGAGAATCCACTTGGCGGCCCTTCCTGAGGTGAACTGGTCAATACCGTGATCAACACTCGAGGTACGGAGATAGCTGCGCCAGTGGACTTGTCAAGGAGGGCAACGATGTGGGCTACCCGAACGGCGGTGCAGGAGTCTCCGCTCCACGGTCTTGGTGTATTCACGCTCGAGCCGATACCGAAAGGCAAGATTGTATCTATCTGGAGGCGGTTTGTTCTGTATACGGAACGTGAGTACGTGCATCTGAGCCTGAAAAGCCCCGAGGTGCGTCGTAACAGTGTTCGCTTGGTGGGCACATACTTTCTTCACCAGCCCGGCGGGTCGCTTCCGGACGACTACATCAACCACGCAAGTGATCCGAACCTAATCTGCGTGGCGGGGGTGCTAATGGCGCGGCGCAACATCGATTGCGGCGAAGAGCTCACCATCGACTACCGTGTCTACTACAGCCCGATCACAGCCGAGCCCTTCATTGATAGTGCATCGGGGGTTTGGATTGCCGGATCCTCACCGCGAGAGGCGCTCTTGCGAGCCTGCCAGGCTGTTGTCGAGCTCCTCAGCCAGGCAGACGATTGGAACGGCGAGTAGAATGCTTTGCCCCACGCTTGCAGCGAGTGGCGTTTAGGAAGGTATGACGCAGCTGACGGACAGGGACGGACGTATCAGATCAAAGTGCGGTGTGTTCCCGATCTGAATGCGGCTACCTCTTTCGATGTTAAAGACCCGGAGCACAATTTCGGCGTTCTGATAGGCGCGTTGCTGTGCGACGGAGTGGATCTCGATCCTCAAGATCCGCTGCTGATCTGCACGCGGCGAATAGTTCAGCGGCGTAATTCGCTGGTTCATGCCAAAGCGAAGGAAACCCCGGGGATATTACCACCTGAGCCGCGATCGGGGCGGCCCTGTCTCGACGAAGCTCAAGAAGCAATCTCTGATTGTGAATCTTTCTTAGAACGCTTTCCAACTTTTGCTCCTTCGGCGAGGGAACTCGACCCCGCCCGCGTGCGGGCTAACACGACTATATGAAGTTGAAAGTCATTCATGCCGCGGTGAGTCGCGGCGAGTGAGAGAGAGGCACAGCTTCACCGAATCACTCTCGGGAGGCTGGGATGACTTTCGTCGGCTGGATTTGCATAAGCGCTATGTCACCGTGTGTGCGCTGGACTGCACAGGTGGTGTCGTTGGCGAGGTGCGGCGGATGCCCGTCTCGCTTGAAACTTTGGGCGATTTCCTCGCGGTTCTCACCGGGCCGGTGACTATTGCGATGGAAGCGACGCTCTACTGGCAGGGCTGCACGATCAGCTCGAGGCGCTCGGACACGTCGTCCGCCCTGGGAATCTCTTCGCGCTCGGCGACGAAGCGCATTGCGTCGGTGATCTCGCCCCGACGCGCGTAATGCATCTGCGTGCGTGCTTCCATTGTTGACTCCCTACGCCGGTACTAACCGGATCAGGTTATGAGGGACTTTCTCAGCGTTCGCGCACCGCTTGTCGGCGAGGCGACGCACCCCTGTCATTGCTTTCTAATGTATAGGGTGTGCGTTGGAGTGGAACCACCGTGTGGTTTTTGATTCGCCTGAAACGCCGCGGTCCGGCGAGGCTAAGGGATGCCCGATTCGATTGTGCGGGTTCCGGAGCGCCAGCTCGGCCGCCGAACGGACCCCTCGAAGAGGTATGGGATTCTGGAGCAACTCCGGCATCGATTGAGCACCCTGCATTACAGCCCGCGTACGGAGCAGGCGTACTGCGACTGGTTGCGGCGATTTGTACTGTTCCATGGCCGGCGTCATCCGATCCAGATGGGTGAGGCGGAGATTGCTGCGTTCCTGACGAGTCTGGCTGTCGAAGGTCGAGTAAGTTCATCGACCCAGAACCAGGCGCTCCATGCGCTCCTGTTCTTCTATCGTCACGTTCTGAAGCGCAATTTGCAGCATCTTGACGGCATAGCTCCGGCTAAGCGGGGGCGCAGGTTGCCAGTGGTGCTTTCGGTTGGCGAAGTTCGCCACCTGCTGGCGCACATGCGTGGTGTTTCGAGGCTCTGCGCAATATTGATGTACGGAAGCGGCCTGCGGCTTGGTGAATGCGTGTCGCTCCGGGTGAAGGATGTCGATCTCGAGCGAGGCGAGATCATCGTGCGTTCCGGAAAAGGCGATAAGGATCGACGCGTGCCGTTCCCTTCAGCGGCAAAGCGCGCTTTCGCCGCTCAGGTCGACCGAGTGACGCGCCTCGCGGCGAGGGATCGCGCATCAGGTGTGAGAGGCGCCGCTCTCCCCAGTGCGTTGGGTCGAAAGCTGCCGAATGCCGAGCGAGAGCTGGGGTGGCAATGGGTGTTCCCCGCGTCGCGGACCTACGTCGAGCGAGAGGCGGGTCACCGCCGCCGGCATCACTTGCACGAGACCGCTGTGCAGCGCGCCGTGACTTCAGCCGCTCGGTCGAGTGGAATCCGGAAGCGCGTAACCTGTCATGCACTGCGTCATTCGTTCGCGACCCATCTCCTGGAGAGCGGCTGCGACATTCGAACGATTCAGGAGTTGCTCGGGCATTCGAGCCTTCAGACCACCATGATCTACACCCATGTTCTGAATAAGGGCGCGATGGGAGTGCAAAGCCCGGCCGATCGGCTTTAGAACTCGCTGCTCCCTTCGGCACAGTTCGTGGCTCGATGCCGAGACACTGGATTCTGCTGAAAGATGCTCCGCTCTCCAAAAACGACACGCATTAGTAGGCTGCAAGGATTTTGCAGCAATTTCATTTTCTCTCCGCCTTGATGCGCTTGCGGTAAAGCATTTCCTGATGTGGAGTTCGGCCGGTCACGGCGAGTTTGCAGGCAATTGCAAGGCATCCGACGCTTGCAGTTTTCGCCACGGCTCCGCAGTCTAGGTCAGCAGTCCATTTAATAGTTAGGCAGACTCCATGCCATTCGAGCCACCTAAAATTCGTAAGCTGTTCCAGTCCCTTCGCGGAGCGTCGCGATTTGCCTTTCCCAGGCGGCGCGAACGCATCCAAGCGCCGGACAAGCACGGTGTCTACATCATCTTCTCTCCAAGGGGTGCGGTGCTACACGTGGGTCGTACGTTGCGCGGCAAACGTGGTCTTCGCCAGCGCCTGAAGAACCATCTGCATGGCTCATCTTCCTTCACGATCCAGTATCTGAAAGGCAAGGGATCGCGACTTCGGAGCGGGTATGAGTTCTCGTTCATCGAGATCTCGGACGCCCGCACGCGCGCGCTCCTCGAGGCGTATGCTGTCGGGCGCCTCTGCCCCAAGCATCTCGGCGTAGGCGAGAGCGCTGCCTAAAGATGGTTGGTGCTGATGGCCGGGCTTGGGTAGCGGCGCCTGCGGCGCCGCATTCTATATTTGAACGGCCACAGCGCAACCGAACGTTAGGTGGCGATCCCACGTATCAGTGACGCACCTATTCTTCGATGATAGTCATCACGCTCAAGGAGAGTTTTCGCTTGGCGCATTCGTCGTTTTCGATGGCGACCCCAGCGAGAAAGTAAATCAAGCTCTTACGGCATTTGGTTTCGTGCCGGGGCAGGACGAATACAAAAGCAGCCATCCCCATGCAGCTGACACGCGTTGGATCGAACTCCGGCGGTTGCTGTATCGCATTGCGGGTGCAGCCACGATAGGCATCACCATCGCCCCTTACGGTGACCGATCCAGATTCGGCTTACATACGTTGACAGGTCTCAATCACATTTTGAATGAGAATGTCATCTCGCGTCCCGTCGCGGTTTATCTCGATCAGGGCCTCTTTCAGTCCAAACACGAATTCGACAAGTGGAGGCGTGAGAGCGGTCTACCTGACGATATCGATCTAACTCCCGAATGCGATTCGCGTCGGGTCCCGGGCATTCAGGTGGCCGATCTTGTCGCGCACACCTGCGCAATTGCACTCTTAGGTCGCCTCGGTATCTCGGACAAGACGATCCACGACGACGAAGAGGGAGAATACCAACTGTCCTTTGAGATGTGGGCAAGGTTGCGCTACAATTTCTTCACACGCAACCTCACCGATCCTGAGCTGCAAGAGGAAGCTAGGCGAGGTTTGATGGATAGCCGCAATGGGCTTTACCTCGCCCCCGGATGCAACGAGCAACTAGTGCAGATGGCAGACGAACGTTTTGGTCGGACATGGCTCGGGTGTATTCATTGACGCGTCGCCACCTAACACTCGCTGAAGCTGACGGGCGATTTAGGGAATGCTCGCTTCGCTCGCATATTATCTGATTCGCCCGCAGCTTAGCTTGAGGCGTTAGCCGGACACGCAGTTCTGGTTTCTGAGGTTTCAAACAAAATGACTGTTCGAGAAGCACCGTGGTACCCGTCGCTCTCTCGGTACATCGTAAGAGACGATTTCGCCGTGGAACTGAGCCGCCCGTTTACGGACGCGAGCGGCGAGCGCATCAGTTCCGTTCCGAGCGTGTTTGTGCAGTTCCCTATGTGGCGCGGCGAACCGTTCGTTGACGACTTCGGGAAGAAGAGTGCGGCGATGGTCGAGTTACGGGGTGAGCACCTGTTCGCAGAACTGGCGATCCTCAGGCTTCTGGAGGAACGCGGCTGGGAAGGGCGCTGGGTAAACACGTACAGCGGGCGGGGTGAAGTGTGGAAGTACTTGACGGAGTGGCGCGACGTGCCGCGCCGAGACCAAGTGACTCGGCCGATTCTTGATCAGAAAGCTGCGGCGCTTCTCGAGCGCATCGCGAGTACCTCTGGGTCACGATTCGCTGGGTGTTGGGACGTGTTCGCGTGGCGAGGCGTTGAGTGCGTGTTCCTCGAGGCGAAGAGACAATCGCCCAAGTACAAAGACCGAGTCAAGGATGATCAGGAGGGTTGGCTCCGCGCGGCACTGTCATTGTCAAATACGGCGCTCAGTCGTGCGAGCTTCAGCTTTGTTCAGTGGGACTACTAAGGTAGGACGACGGCCCCATGGGCATCAGGTTAACGTAACGTTAGACGGATTTTGATTTCAGGAAATGACGGATAATAAGACCGAACTTAGCGTCCCGGCCAAGACACGGGCCGATTACGCGCTTGCTTTAGTTCGCGGAGCTATCTCGTCCGTACCAATTGCCGGCGGCATCGGTGCCGAACTGTTTTCAATTCTTGTACGCACACCCTACGACCGGCGGGCAGATGAGTGGATGCGGGAGGTGTCCGAGAGATTACGGAAGCTTAGCGAACAGGATGAGAGTCGATTCCGTAACCTGCTCGAGGACGAAGATTTCGCGAGCTTGATAATATCGGCGACTCAAATTGCCCTTCGAACCAATCGTACAGCCAAGGTGAGGCTTCTCGCGAACGCCGTCGACAATAGTGCCCGAGGTGTTGATATACCAGCCGATCTCCAACTCCTGTTTGTCAGATTCGTTGATGAACTGACGTTGACACATTTAGCGGTTCTTCGTTTTCTCCTGCGAAGCGCGGATAAGTTGGAAGCTGTCGATAGCTATGAGGAACTCTATGGTCTTTTTCTGCGCGAGATAACCGATGAATGCGAACGTGAAGAGTTTCGGTTGTTTTGTAACGACCTGCAGGCGAGAATGCTGGCTCGCTTCAGCGCTGGCCTAGATGACTTCCCCGGCGTTGCGTCCTCAAATGTGATCGTTACGGACAATTCTGGTGGCGGTCCAAAAATAGTAGTGACCGAGCTGGGCCGCCGGTTTCTCCGTTTTATAGAGCTCAAGAGCGCGACTCCCGCCGTCTAACACACGCTGAAGCTGAAGGCGTTAGCCGGACGAACATATGTCACTTGAAGACGACCTTACACAGGCCATGGAGAGTATGTACCGCCGCGCGGGCGAGCAGGCGGGGTACTGGGGTCGTTATTTCTTACGCGAAGTGCGTAGAAAAGGAGGGCTAGCAACTGCGAGGAGATTGCTTCAGCCTCAGCCAAACAACACGGTTAGCAAAGGCTTTCAGGCGTTGATAGACGCACAACGAACCGACCTTTCGCTTGAGCACCTTGTTGTGAACTCAGAGTTCAAGATCTTGTTCTCGACAGCCGAACAAGCCGAAGCACGTCGCAGACTCGAGGCGGTACCGCCCGCCGCTCGTCGACAGCGGCTTAGACCTGAAATGATCGATTCAGATGTACTCCCGCAGGGGGTGAAGTATCCTGAGGGCGCGAAGACGCGCGTCGTCGTCAACGCATATGAACGAAGCGCAAAGGCGAGGCTTGCGTGCGTGGGACATCACGGACGAAAGTGCACAGTGTGCGACATTGACTTCGGCACGTTCTACGGCGAGATAGGGGTCGGGTTCATTCACGTCCATCATAGACGCCCTTTAGCGATGAGACGTAAAGACTATCGTGTGGACCCGGTCAAAGATCTCATACCAGTTTGTCCGAATTGCCACGCGATGTTACACGCTACGACACCGCCGCGAGACGTGGAGGAATTGCGCGAAATTGTTCAAGGACGCTCGGCTAACACTCGCTGAAGCTGACAAACGATCTAGTGTTGCTCGCTTCGCTCGCAATTGTTAATCGCTTGCATCTTAGCTTAAGGCGTTAGGCCGCGCGGAATTCGTCCGGAGGTCCCATGTACCTGGGGAAGAGTATGTCGACACCAAGCATCCCAGCTTCAACTGAACCATCAGCCACGTTTTTCGGCACCGCAGCAATTGGTTGCCTCGCGTACGCCGCTCTCGCTCTGCTGCTGATGCATGTGCTTCGCCCCGATCTTGCACCGACTAGCCATATGATCAGCGAATATGCTGTCGGTACTTTCGGTTGGGTAATGCAGAGCGTCTTCGTCGGACTGAGCTTAGGTTGTGCCGCCCTGCTCGTCGGGCTTGCGCTCAATGGCCCGACTTCCATCGTCGCGCGACTGGGCGTTGTGCTTCTGGCAGTTGCATCCATTGGGCTAATTGTGTCGGCGATCTATCCTATGGATCTGCCAGGCACGCCATCGACCCGGTCGGGCGAACTGCACGATCTCAGTTTTTTCGTGAATGTGGGGAGCATCGTCCTTGCAATCGTGCTGCTGACGGCGGGCTTTGGGAGTGACTTCCGCTGGCGTTCCTACCGACGCACTTCAGTTGTCCTGTTGCTTTTGATCGCACTCGCTTTCGTCCTTCAATTACTCACGCTCCTCGTCCTCGAAGGAGCGCCCTACGGACTGGCAAATCGATTCTTTATCTCGGTGCTCCTCGCATGGTTGATCGCTACCTCCATTCGATTGCGCAATCTTGCGCGCCGCTAATTGGCGTTCTTACGCGAACGCGGCCTAACAAATCGCTGCAGCCGACCGGGGCCGCCATTTCGGTTTCCCAAGATTCAAAGTCGCTGGAGGCGGCCCCGGCGGCTGAGCTTTAGCGTTAGGGCAGCTTAATCGCGATGAACGTAGTGATCTGTAAACCCGCCTGTCTCGGGCGGCATCGAATATCGTGAGAGGACGGCCTTCCTCCAGTGTCTATCGCGTCGATGAAGAAAGGAGTAGCCAACTGCGTCTAAAGTTGAGGGTGAGCGAATGAAAAACAGGAATCGTACAATGCCGCTTCTCGCCTTGATGTTAACAGTCAGCTCTCTCGCGCCAGGCTGTAAGAGCAATGGCATTGCCACAACCGGAGAGCATGGTGGAAACAGCAGTACTCGAGACGCTGGCGTTATTGACGCAGTTCGCAATATGACCACACAGCGAGCGGCTCACACAGCAACGCTGTTGCCTGACGGTAAGGTTTTGGTTGCGGGCGGTTTTGCTGGTGGTGAAAACAGCCTGGCGAGCGCGGAAGTTTTCGATCCGACGACGAGTACGTTTGCATCCACCGGCAACATGAATGCTACTCGCGCGGGACACGCCGTTGTTACATCGACTAATTCGTCGGCGCACCGGTGTGAGCTTGGTGTAGTCACTGATTTGTCTGAGCAGAGGCGGCGTTCGATTGACTCTATCTTCGATTTTCGCCGCCGGTCGATTGAGCGTACTGACGGTTTCAATGTCGTACTCATTGTCCCTACGGGAATCGGTGCGGAGATCGGCGGACACGCCGGGGATGCGGGACCAGTAGCGCGAATGATCGCCGAAGTAGCCGAAACGTTGGTGCTCCACCCGAACGTTGTAAATGCCTCCGACCTCAACGAGATGCCTCAGAACGCACTTTACGTTGAGGGCAGCGTACTCAGTCGACTTTTAATGGGAACCGTCGGCCTTCAGCCGGTCCGTTCCAACCGCGTACTCGTCGTGATCGATGCCCATCGCGACGAACTTTTCACAAACGCTTCTGTGAACTCCGTGAGCGGTGCACGGGCGGCTTATGGTCTCTCATGCACGGAGGTCGTATGTTTGGAACCGACGGTAAAATTGCGCGCCAGATTCGCGCCGTCGGGGCGATCCGCAGGGCGGGCTGAAGACTTGGAGGGATTGTGTGAATTACTCGACGCTCGAGTCGGCCACTACGATGCAGTAGCACTTTCGTCGGTCATCGACGTCCCACATGACTTCCACCAAGGATACTTTGATGCTGCGGGCGCGATGGTCAATCCTTGGGGTGGGGTGGAGGCTATGCTGACACATGCGCTCTCCAGTATGTACAACGTTCCCACCGCACATTCGCCAATGTTCGAGTCTCGGGAGGTCGCTAATATGGATCCCGGAATTGTTGACCCCCGCATGGCTGCAGAGGCTGTATCGGCGACGTTTCTCCAATGCACTCTAAAGGGGTTGCAGCGAAGCCCCCGCATCGTGACGGACCTCCACGCAATGAATCAACCGGGCATTTTCACGGCATCGGATGTCTCCTGCCTCGTGATCCCCGATGGCTGCTTAGGGTTGCCCACCCTTGCTGCCCTGGAGCAAGGGATTCCCGTAATTGCGGTGAGCGAGAACCGCAACCTAATGAGAAACGATCTTTCAATGCTCCCGTGGAAGAAGGGTCAGTTTCTGCGAGTGGAGAATTACTGGGAAGCCGTAGGAGTGATCGCGGCCATGCGAGCTGGAATTGACCCTACAGCAGTTCGCCGCCCCATGTCAGGAACGGTAGTGTCAAGGTTCGCGTTGTCTGGCAAGCAGGAAGCTCAGAGCGAACAAGGTTCCAAGCAGCTCACCGCGTTTTCGGCATAAGAGTAGCAGCGAGGCTCAATGCGCACATCAAAAATGTTTCACCACCCCCTTTCTCTCTGCACCTTCAGCGCCTTCGCGCCGACTAAGGGTACACGTTTACCTAGTCGCACGGTGAGAGTGCATGAATGATTACTTATCCGATGCTTATTCAGGATTGAACGTCGATACAATTCTTGGAAAATCGGATGAGTGATCTGGACCACCCTTGGATGATTACGAGCTGGACGATGAATTCCCCTCGGTGACGGCACCGTCGAGACTTCGGAATTAGGCGGCGCGCTCGTCGCCGGCGGGATTGCCGTTCTGCTCTTACTTCACCTGGGCCGAAAGCACGACGACTGTTTCCCGTTCATCGCGGCGATGTTCATCGTCGTGCTCGCCGAAGGTCCGAATGCGATGGGGATTTACCGAGCGAATTCGCCGCTCTATATCGGGCCAGTGGTGATAATGGTACTCGTGATCGTTGGGTCATTATTGTGGATCACGGGACCCTCGCGAGCTCGTTGACCACGCGATCGCCACTCACGTTATGAAGACGAGCGGCCCCGGATCTGTATCGAATCGTTATGAAGTGCGGGCCCTCGACCACGGATCCCGGGTTGCCTGCACCCGCATTTTGAATGTTTGGTCACCAGTTTAGCTTGAGGCGGTAGACGACCTCTAATCTCTCCGCAGCAGGAGTCGACAACATCATGACCTCGTCCAGGATGGTGTCAGCCCTGGCTGCCGCGTGGTTGGCCGGCTGTGCTCCCCGTCCAGCTCTGATTACGCCGGCGCATCGACCGCCGCCGGTCGTCCGCGAGTTCCGTGGCGTCTGGGTTGCCGCCGTCTCTAATAATCCAAGATCGAGTGGCTGGCGGGCGTCGGATATTGGCGCGATGAGTGATCCGGTTCCATCTCGTCGCGCACCATACGGATCGATTCATCGAAAACACGTCCTCAATACTGCACCTTTAGATTGGCCAAAGAGCCAGATTTCCACCGTCGCGGTTTACTTTTCCGTGCGCTACTTCGAGGTAGAGATTGACTCCAGGATTCAGGAAATTTCGTTGATCTAGACTAGGCCTTGACCGGGGCGATTTTGGGCGGGCCACCGATTTTTCCGCGCGCTGACCAGATCGACGTTTCAGTGCTGGCGGCGCAAACGCGAGAGTCTGAGGTTTGGATGAGAATGTACGTAATGCTGGCGTCGACGATCGTTGAAAATTTGTCTCCGCGCCACAGCGGCCGATTTTCGATCATCTGCTGGGCGACACCGGGTTGAGTCTTCACGAGTAAAACGTGAGTAAATCGAGGAGCGTCCCCGTGCAGTTCTTCCTGAAGTGCGGCCGAGGCAAGCGGAGATCTGTGCCCGCCGCTTGGGACGGCCCGTATTGCTGTAGTAAATGCGTCGATTGCTGCGACGACTGAGTCGATAAGGCCTGCGCGGAGGTCGCGATCGGCTAGCGAGGCCTTGACCGAATAAACCTCTTTCTGCGCGTCCTCAAGCTTTCCTGAATTTCCGGGCTCCGCCGGTTTTTCGAGCCGTTCGACTTCGAGTTTTGTTGCGGCGAGCTTTGCTTCGAGTTCACGCCTTTCGTCGCTCAGCCGGATCTTACGCGCGATGAGTTGTTGCCGTTTTCCACTGGCCTCCGCGGCAAACTTGTAGATATCTCCGTTCGTTGCCAGGCGGAAATCGTCGAGGAGGATTGTGGCGCCGCTGACTTCTGATTTCAACATTCCTGCGATGGCTGCGGATGCAGCGAGGTCAGATGCCGTCACAGCCGTTGTGCTAACTGTACGGTGGGCGGAGAAGAGAGATAGCACCGCTGGCACCGCACTAACCAGTGCCCCCAGTGCATCCACCGGGGTGGCACCTGCGATCTCAACACTTTCCTCCTTCACGACACCCAACAGCTTATCCGCCGCCGAGACAAGGTCTTTGAGCCCGGTCTTCACATCCCGATACACGGCGTCAGCGCTCGCCAAATCAGACTCGTTAGTAACCAGTATTCTAGACGAACCACCCAATGGCTCTTTCAGCTTGTCGGCGACTTGTTTCGCGCAATCACCCAGCGCTCGGCCAAGCAGAAACGTACTCCACAACTGCGGCCCCTCCTTCACCTCGAGGGTGCTGCCCTTTACTGTTGCAACATCCGGGATAAGTGCGGCAAGTCGTGCGCGACGTGCCGCTGCGGCGTCCTTCTCTGCCTCGTCTGCCTTCTGATTCGCCTCGGCTTCGCGCTGCCTGCGGGCTTCAGGTGAGGCGTGGTCTGCGAGTTCCTGTTCGGCCTTCCGGGCAGCGGCTTCGGCGGTGCGCGCGTCGGCCTTCGCTTTTGCAGCATCGGCCTCCGCTTTGACAGTGGCAGCTTCTTTAGCGCGTTCGTTATCTGACGTTGGTTCGGTCATGTCGGTAAGCTCGCGTGCGGCCTTATGTATGGGGTTTGGGTGTCAATGTTCCATCCCCACGCAGGCTCCGAATTTTCGATAATTCGTTGCAGGACGATGGCATTTCCTGGTGGAAAGATCGGTGTTTCGTTCGCAGCCGAAGATGCATGGGGCCATGCCAGTTCGAGTAGGCGACGTACCGATAGAGTATCGAGGAACTGCTGCAATCGTTCCGGTGTCAGTGAGGGCGCCGAGAGTGGCGTAACGGGACGAGGCGACGTCGCGGCGGCTGCCGCCAACAATAATACACGTGACACTCGAATCGCGTCTGAGCCTTTCAGAGCCGAGCAAACTGCATCGAGTTCGGAATGTTCGAGTGCTCTCGGGTCTGCGGCAAGGACAGGAAGCGCATTGTACGCGCCTGCGGGCGCACTAGGCACCGATGTAAGCTCGCGATCGATAACCGCCCCTCCCACTAGCGGAACTCCAAAGTCGCGCCCAGCTAACCGGTCGATGTTCGCAGCAACCTGAAAGAGCCATCCGCGGCACAGGATAGCCATCGCACTCATTCGTGCTGCAGCGAAGCTAGTGCCGAATCCATCCCTCGAAAGTCGGTCCTGTCCCCACGTCAAGATGTCGGGACCTACGTGTCGGTTCCTGCTCGACCCTCGCGCCGAACGAGGCCACTCCATCTCGCCTGCCCGGTCAGTCGTTGCTCCGACAGCTAGTACCCAATCGGGCTCAGCCCAAGGTGACACTGTCTCGAAGGGTAGCATTGGATCATGGTGGTTGCCCGCTGCAACCACCGGAAGGGTGAGTGGAGCGACGACGCGAGTCGCATGGTTGATCAAATCAGTCGGCAATGTCGGCGCTACGGAGTCGTTAGCCGGTGTGAGCGAGATATTAACAGCAGCGCAGACGGCGGGAGGTGCAGCAACACCTTCGGGCTCCTCGAAAACAAACGGGTATGGCTCGCCCCGCGCGACACCACCGACGGTCCAGTCGTCAAGCAAGCCAAGACACAGCTGCGCGACGCGATCCAGTCCTTGTAACATGCTCAGTATAAGTTCATCGCCGGGGAAAACGCCCAGAACTCCGTCTACGCCGACAACCTCGTCGAGGCCGGGGTCGGCGGCGCCAGCGAGGTATATCGGCAGCGTTACAAACGATCTGGCGCTGGCCACGGCTGCGACGATGTCCGAATATGCGTCCGTGAACCGAGCGGTATCGACAAGAATCACCGCAGGCAACGTGGTCATTTCCATCACTCATGGCTAAAGTTTTAGGCCAATGCCGTACGTGACGCATAGGACCCGGGATACATACAAACGATCAGCGAGTCGCTGCATTCGCGCATCTCTTAGAAGGAAAAGGCTATGGTTTCGCCAACGACATGTTAAAAGCAGTGCCAATGAAGAGCGCCAATGAAAACCCGTCGCTTTTCGTCCACGATGGAATCAACCCGCCGATGAGTCCTCCTTTTTCATTTGGTACGAAGTACAACGGACTTTGACCAACCCATTTGTTGTCGGACGCACTGTAACTGACCCGAGGGTTCGCGGCTATGCTCCCACGGATGACGCGACGTACTTCTAGTAACCCGACGAAGCCTTGTTTGCGGGCAGGTGTTCCGAAGTGCGTCTCGTCGCACTTGAGTGTGGAAGAACCGGGGATCGTGTTGCACGCATTCGCTTCTTCTCCTTCCTTGTAGCTTCGCTTATAGGCGACTCCAAGGCTTAGGAATCCAACGGGGGTGAACCGACCTACCGCCGCTTTTCCGCTGAATTGCCACACAGAAAGCGTATCGGTCAGCCCCACCTCATCCACATAGCCGAAGTCTTTTTGGCCAGCTTTAATTTCTGCACCCCAAAGGATCGGCGTTCCGACAAACGCAAACAGCCGATCAACCTCAGCGCGCATGTCAGCAGGCATTGTTGCTGTTCGCGCGTTGTCACAATCGTAATCGACAGGAATTCGCGGACGACTGGTTCTTTTTTCTGAAAGGCAATAATTGATAAGCATCCGGCCCGGAATCGCGCCCGGAATAGTCCGTTCTCCTAACCAATGCACGCCAGCAAGCGCAAGTGAGCCTGTTGTGCCCTTCGTAATTCCTGACAGATCGGAAAGTGCAGTATTTGGCGTGCCCTCTTCTGGTTCACCTTTCAAGGTTGCTGAAACGAGCAGTCGACTGATCGCGGTCGATAACTGAATGGCGGCCGACTCGTCCTCGGCCTCACCTTGCAGGACAAATGTGGCAGCCGCAGTTCGCAGAACGCTGGCGAGGCTCGGACTGAACACCGAAGGAGACCGAAGGATTTCTGACACATGTGTGTCAGGGTGCTGCGCAGCGACTGATGTGGCGCACAGAAACAGCGGGAGGAGTCCAAATAGAAAGAGGCGTGATTCGATCTTGAGCTGTGTCATTTGATCACCACCGGATTATGCACTCCCGTGTCGTGATCCCCGACAATGGAATAGTCCTTTGATTTCCATACTGCTGATTCCGGCGTAGTTATTTCAATACTGTACTCCTGGCCATCTCCCCCGTATACCACCCAAAAAAGGACGTAACTGCCAGGCTCAACCCACGTCTCACTAACTCCATTTGCGTCAAAAATGAGTCGACGATCATCGAGCAAAAACTTGTTAGCATCAGAGGGGACATTGACTTCGACTGTAAGCAGCTTCGGCTCTTGCGGGCGGAAAAATGCGGGCAGCCATTCCATAATTCGTGGTGCCATCGGTCCTCCATCATGAGACGTGATGACCGCCGGTGAAGACTCCCGAGGCTATGAAGGCCTGCGGCCTTCGCTCTACGTCAGCGATAGTAAGGACTTATTCAGCGCAAGCAATGTCGGTTTCATATCACCGAGGTGCGGTTTTTATATCACCGCTGAAGGCTGCGACCGAGCTGCGCGAGGAGGTGCACTGGAGGCTCACGCCCGAAGAACAGCCGACAAAGGGTTTATTGAATTATGATGCGTTCGGCATCACTATTATGTGGCCCGTTTGCAGCTGAGCTCGGGCATGATACCGCGCGAACGGTGCGTGCCGCGCTGTGCGTTGCCTCGCGGCCATGGTTGGTCCAAAACGAGTTGTAGGACGTGTGCTTCCATTGCGATTCAAGTCCCACACTGGTCTGACAACGCCGGAGCGGTGAACCCCATGGAATGGAGCGTGAATATGGTTGAAGAAACCTCTCGACGGCCTGAGATCGACGGCTACTGGGGAGATGCATTCACGTTGGCGACCACCACGACCATCGATAGCACGAACGACGGATACCTGAACTGCATGCGCAGACACTTTGGCGACCATCGCCTCCATGGTTCGACGGCTGCAGCCGTCGATAACCTGGTCGCGGGTGCGCGAACAGCGCAAATAGTCGGGCATGGCGAGACGGCGATCTTCGTCACAGGCACAGGTACCAGCGCGAATGATCCCGCGAAGTATGTCGCAACGGGTAATCCTTCGCGCTGGAGGCCGGAGTTTAGGCGGCTGAAAGGGAAGATCGATTCCCTTCGCATAATATCGTGTTACACGGGGTCGAACGCGGCAGGCGCGTCTCTTCTCCACGAGATTGCGAGGGAATGCGGAGCGAGCGTCTCCGCTCCGACTGGGTTAACATGGTGCGGTTCCAGTGGATGGTGGTTGGATCCGGGTGCCCAGTGGCAAACTGCGACGCCAACGCATTTGCCCAGCCCTATACCCAAAGATCCTGAAGGTCTTGCCGTCGGAGAAGCCAACATGCTGAAGCTATACTACGGCGACGAACCGCGAGAATATGAGACGGACGCTGTGTCGCGCGTGCAGTACGTGTCACCTCAGATGCTTGATGATGTGGTGGCATTCGCCGAAGGTTCAGAGGCGGCAGACCTCGCTGAGCTGGCAGGCTTAGACCGGCCATTTCGTCCGGGCGCGGTGCCCGGAGCGATTGTCACTGGGAGGCTGCAAATCGCGTTGCGCGGCCAAGATATTCCCAAGACGTTGACGATCTACGCGGATGCGCTGCTACAAGACGATGACTTCCCCGAGGTATTTTATCGAGCGAGGCCCGGGTTCGCAGAGGCGTTGCGCCTGCTAGCGGTAAGGCAGTAGAGCGGTGTCGGGCCATACACATGCGTCGCGCATCTAGCTCTTGCGGGTGCGCGATGCGTGCGCCAACAGTAACCTAATCTAACACGACTTGGATAACGCTATCGCGATCCTTGCCGCTGCCTGCATAGCGCTGCTATTTAGCGCGGGTTTCTATGGAGGTGGAAGTGTGGTGGCCGAACGGCGCCAGCGCGGCCGTTTGGGCAGCCGCAGCGTGGCCGGCGGAGGACGTGCTAAAGATTCTCGCAGCCGCCGTACCGCTGATCACCCTAATCGTAGCGCTAGCTACCTCGATTACGGATACGCGGATTGGCCGCCGAACCGACGAGCGTGATACCTCGATTGCCGAAAGAAATGCAGCGGTAGCAGCGCGCGACGCGGCGCTCACGGAACTGCGAGATATCCAACGCAACCTCGATTCGCTCACATATTCCGGATTCAGTCATGGAATCAGCTTCCTACCATCGAGTCTGATTCTCCTGTGAACTACCGTTTAGACGAACGGGACCGTGGCGACTGCACACTGGGCGCGCTCTACAAGTATGAAGGGACCGGGCCCGAAGTTGCGCTGTCGGCATGGCAGCGTGATCGTGACATTGACCAAACCATCGGTAATCCTCATCAGGCCTGACGATCCGCCGTTTAAAGATTCACTGGCGGTTTCCTCGACACCAGTGCGCTAGAACCGCCCAAGCCCCAACTGCCAAGGCTCGCGTCGGCGCGCTGCGCCCGCCATGCCAGGCGGACCAAGGCTTGGAACATCAAGAGAGCGGGCCGGCTGGACACGTCGGGACTCGGTTCACGTTAGCCGTGACATCTTGCTGCCAGCGAATCGTGCTCAGCGCACGCTACCAACGCGCACCCGCGAGCGCAAAACGACAACGGAACGCGCTGTATAACGAGGACATCCCGCTGACACGCGGGGTTCGAGCTGAAGATCCCGCGCCTTCATAAGATGCAGATTCGACAAGTCGCTTGTGCGCCTGGACGGGCGTGCAGCAGATGTCCAGCGCGTTAGCGAGAAAACAACGAGTACTTCCGGGCAATGAGCAATCGAGCCTTTCAAAAGGTGGAACCGTTCGCAAACCGCCGAGTCTTCATGGCGAACTCCCTCCAAGACCGATATGATCCTGATCAGACCATTCACCGCCACATGATTGAATTCTCCGCGCTCATCAAAGCAAAACTTGGGAAAGCGATTTCATACCGCTACGAAACGTATCAGGACTATCCTCACGTCCCGTTCCCTTGTCTTTACGATGGTTTGCGGTTTGTTACACTGGAGCAACCAACCAAATAGGCGCATGATCGGCACTCCCGACGGATTTGGAGCATATAGTGCGTGAAATAATCAGATCTCTCCCACTCGCGTTCTGCATCGTCCTGCAGGCTGCGTCCGTCGCTCCTCCGCCAAACACGTGGCGACTCGACTTTTATCACACGGGCGGCAAGAGCGGTGAAGTGTTCAGTGGCGACAAGGTAGTAGTTGAGCCACTTCCCTGGCCGGGCTCCGCAAGAAACGACATCGACAGCACCGGGTTCGGCAGCTACTTCTTCGAGCTTCGCGACACGACCAGCAAGATTCTCTTCTCCCGCGGATACTCGCCGATTTTTGCAGAGTTTATGCAGACTGAAGAGGCGGCGAAGGAGAACCGGACGTTTCATGAGTCGCTCCGCTTCCCTGCACTGACAGGCAAAGCCGACATTGTCATTTTCAAGCGCGATGCGAACAATCGATTCATCGAAGTATGGCGCACGCAAATCGATCCCAGCGACATCTTCATCGACCGCTCGATGCCAAAGCGATACGAGCCGATCGCCGTCGAAAAACACGGTGACCCGCAGAACAAGGTCGATATCCTCCTGCTCGGCGACGGATATACGGCTCAGGAATGTGCGGGGAAATTCCGGCGGGATGCCCGGCGCATGGCGGATGTTTTCTTTTCAGTCGAGCCGTACAAGACGCATCGGAAGGACTTCAACATCTGGGGGCTTTGTCCACCGTCTCCACAATCGGGAATTTCCCGGCCATCGACCGGCGTTCACATTGCGACTCCCGTCGGTGCGACGTACGGCATTTTCGGATCCGAGCGGTACGTGCTGACGATGGACAATCGCGCCTTCCGCACGATTGCATCGAATGCGCCGTACGAATTCGTGGAAATCCTTGCCAACAGCAAGACGTACGGCGGTGGCGGATTGTACAACGTCTTTGCGACGGTCGCTGTCGACAACGATTGGGCGAACTACGTTTTCATTCACGAGTTCGGTCATCACTTTGCCGCGCTTGCAGATGAATACTACACATCACCTGTTGCGTATCAGCCGCCGGGCAAGATCGTCGAGCCGTGGGAGCCCAACGTCACCGCGCTTCTCGACAGAAATAACCTGAAATGGAAAGAGCTCGCGACACCGGGAGCTCCGATTCCAACTCCGTGGCCAAAGGAACGATTCGAGGCCGAACAGCGGCGGATTCAGGCCAGGCGTGCGAAGATTCGCGCCGAGCGCCAGCCGGAATCAGTGATGTCCGCTTTGTTCAGAGAAGAGCGCGCGTTCGATTCGGCGCTCTTTGCGTCGTCTCCGTACGCAAAAACTACGGGAGCATTTCAGGGGGCGAATTACGATGCCCAGGCGTTTTATCGTCCCGCTATCGACTGCATCATGTTCACGCGCGATAACGTGCCGTTCTGTCCGGTGTGCCGGCATACTATAGAAGAGGTCATCAAGGCGTATTCACGGTAGCAGTACGGTGCGCAACGTCTTCCTGCTCTCGCCGGCTAGCCTCACCGGCGTCCGCGCGAAACAGCTGATCTCGCCGAGAGCGAACTTCGAGGCGGCGCAGTTATACCGCTCTCCGGAGGGTGTGCCGATCGCAGTCGCGTTCGCTTTCATGAGTGCGCTCTACTTCAGAGGGAAGATCGCATACGCGAACACGTTTGCCGGAACCGGAGACATTCACGTCATCGCTCCGGGATTCGGTTTCGTTCCGCCGAATTGGTCGATCACACCTGACCGGATGAAGATTCTCCAGCGAACGGAAGTCGATGCGCGCAAGCGAAATTACCGCCAGCCACTCGAGCGTGACGCACGTGCGCTAGCTGCGAAAATCGATGACGACACGCAGGTTATCCTCCTCGGCAGCGTTGCGAGCGGAAAGTACGTCGACATTCTCCTTCCAATCTTCCGTGAACGCCTGAAATTTCCGGCGGCATTCGCCGGTCTCGGCGACATGTCTCGCGGGGGTCTGATGTTGCGAGCGGCGCGCGCAAGGCTCGAGCTGGAGTACGTTGCGCTCGACACACCGCGTCACGCCGACGGCGCCGTCGAGCGCGCGCGTCAACTCATGCGGCAGATGAGCTCGGAGACCTCCTGATAACAAGGCTTCGACCAACAGGGATTGGGGGACGGCCGCGGGGCTGAGTATCCCGCGCAAGGAGGTGACAGATGAAGGCGATAGTGGTGACGGACCAGGCTGCGGGAACGGCCGGGATGAACCTGGTGGAGCGGCCCGAGCCACAGCCATCGATCAACGATGTTGTCGTTCAGGTTTATGCCTCGGGATTCGTTAACACTGAGCTGGGTTGGCCTTCGACCTGGACCGATCGCGTCGGTCGTGACCGAACGCCCTCGATCCCCGGGCATGAGCTTGCCGGAGTGGTCACCGCCCTCGGCTATGGCACCACGGGGCTCTCGGTCGGACAGCGGGTGTTCGGCCTCACGGATTGGTATCGCGACGGCACTCTGGCCGAGTACGCGGCCGTCGAGGCACGAAACCTCGCGCCGCTGCCGGGCGACGTGGACTTCACGGTCGGCGCGAGCCTGCCGATCTCGGGCCTCACTGCGTGGCAGGGACTGTTCGAGCACGGCCGCCTTCGGGCAGGGCAGAGCGTCATCGCGCACGGCGCGGCTGGCGCCGTCGGGTCGATGGTGACGCAACTCGCACGATTGGCGGGCGCCTACGTCATCGGCACCGGACGCGCCGCCGATCGTCAGAAGGCGCTCGACTTCGGCGCGAACGAGTTCGTCGACCTCCAGAACGAGGTCCTGGAAGACGTCGGCGCCGTTGATCTCGTGTTCGATGTCATCGGCGGCGACATCGGGAAGCGGTCCGCGCGCCTGGTTCGAGCCGGAGGAACGCTCGTGTCCGTCGTCGGGCCGGTCCAGGCGCGGCCCGCCGAGGGCTTGGCGGTCGACTTCGTCGTGGAATCCGATCGCGCTCAACTGAGCGCGATTGTTCAGCGAGTGCGGGACGGACGGCTGCGCACGAACATCGGCACCGTCTCCGCCCTCTACGATGCCGTCGCCACCTTCAACTCAACCGAACGACGCCCCGGGAAGACGATCATCAGCGTTCATCCGTGAGGATACAGGGAAGGCGAGCGGCTCTCCTCTCCCATCCGTTTCGTCATCTTCCGCATCCAGAGCCTGACGTGCTCGTGCGCGTGCTCGAGCGCGAAGGACTTTCGGGAGCGTGGGTCGGCTATCTGCCTTCCGCGTGGCACCGCGATCCCGCGGCAGGCAACGATGCGCTCTTCGCCGCACTCGCGCCGTATCGTCAGATGCTCAAACCGGCGCCCGTCGTGCGTCCAGACTGGCCGCTATGGGAACAGACACTGCGCGATCTGGTGAACGAGGGCGCCGCGGCGATACGGGTTTATCCAATGCAGTGGGGAATGGCGCCGCACGACGCGACGCTTCGCGCGCTTGCGCTCGCGTGCGGCGAGCTTGGCGTTCCGCTCGTGCTGACGGTGCGGTTCGAGGATCTGCGCCAGCGCCATCCACTCGACTTGGCCGGTGATCTCACGGCCGCGCATGTGCGTGCGCTTGCGCGCGCAGGCGAGCGCGTGAAGCTCGTGGTCACCGGCGCCGGCCGCGAGCTGCTCGAGGAGGTGCACTGGGGGCTCACGCCCGAAGAACAGCGGCGCGTGTTCTGGGATTTCGCCTGGATCTGGGGCCCGCCGGAGGATCATTTCGCGCACCTGCTGCGCTCGGTGGGTGCTGAGCGGTTCGTGTACGGGACGCACTGGCCGCTTCGGCTGGTGCAGAATCCACGAGCGAATCTCGATCTTCTCCCGGAAGATCTGCGCGCTGCCGTGATCAGCGATGCGCGCTCGCTCGAGAGATAGTGTGCGGGAATCGGTAGATAGTCGTCGCCTACGCGGCGGTTTCCAGACGATCGGACGGGCACATCCGTAGCGTGCGCGTGAGAGCGCGTCGTCCCGATCATGTGCACCCTTGCGACCACGGGCAATGTCCGCCGAGTGTGGGGATAGCTCCAATCAGATCACCGGAAGGCCTTCGTCAAATTCTTGTGCTAGCGTTTGGCCTTTTATCCGAGTCGTGCTTGCGAGTCATCCGTGAGTGGCGGGCTGCGGAGGAGGCTCAATTCGTGAGCGCTTACGCTGAAAAATGGAGAACTCTCATGCGCGACTGTCCCAACGTCGAGCTCGAGCGAGAGCCCTTTGTCTAGCGGACATTTTCTGAATCTTTGCGGCGTCTCGACCACGGATCCTGGGTTGCCTGCACTCGCATTTTGAATGTTTGGCCCACAGTTTAGCTTCAGCCGGTAGACGACCTCTAACCTCTCCGCAGCAGGAGTCGACAACATCATGACCTCGTCCAGGATGGTGTCTGCCCTGGCTGCCGTGTGGTTGGCCGGCTGTGCTCCCCGTCCAGCTCTGATTACGCCCGCGCCCGCGAATGGACCTCCGCCCGTCGTCCGGGAGTTCCGTGGTGTCTGGGTTGCCGCCGTCTCCAATATCGACTGGCCGTCGCGGCCCGGTCTCCCGGTCGATTCGCAGCAGACCGAGCTGATCCGTCTCCTCGATCGAACGCGCGAGCTCGGCCTCAACGCCTTCATTCTGCATGTGCGTCCGGCCGGCGACGCGCTCTACCAGTCGTCGCTCGAGCCGTGGTCCGAGTATCTCACGGGTGAGCAGGGCCGTGCGCCCGAGCCGTTTTACGATCCACTCGAGTTTGCCGTGCGCGAAGCGCATGCACGCGGTCTGGAGCTGCATGCGTGGTTCAATCCGTACCGCGCGCGTCATCCTTCGTCGCGCTCGGCGTTCGCTGCCAATCACATTGCCCGCACGCGTCCCGACCTGGTGAAGCGGTACGGCAGCTTTCTATGGATGGATCCGGGCGAGGATACCGTGCGCAAGCGCACCATCGAAGTCATCGCCGACGTGACGCGTCGTTACGATGTCGATGGCGTTCATATCGACGACTACTTCTATCCCTATCGCGAGCGGGATTCCACCGGCCGAGAGATCGACTTTCCCGATTCCGCAGTTTATGCCGGCTATCGTGCCGCAGGCGGGCGCCTCGAGCGCGGCAACTGGCGGCGCAACAATGTCGATCGCTTTGTCGCCGAGATGTACCAGGCAGTCAAGAGCGTGAAGCCGTGGGTGAAAGTGGGTGTCAGTCCGATCGGCAGCTGGCGGCCGAATGTAACGTGGCAGACGCGCGGCTTTGATGCATACGAGTCGATTTATGCCGACGCGCGCAAGTGGCTGATGGATGGCTCGCTCGACTACCTGGTTCCGCAGTTGTATTGGCCGATCGCGCGCACCGATGTCAGCTTTCCGGTTCTGCTCGACTGGTGGGTGAAACAGAACGCCAAAGGTCGCGGGTTGTATGCCGGCCTGATTCCCAACAATGTGAGTGACACCCGCTGGCCGGGCGACGAGATCGTCGGCCAGATCTACATCACGCGCGGAAATGACGGCGCGCACGGGCACGTGCATTTCAGCATGCGCGGATTAATGCCCGGCGGCGCGTTCACGCGCATCGCCGGTGCCGACACGCTCGCTCCTGCCGTGCTCGATTCGATAAATCGCGCGCGTGCGCGCACGCAGGCCCGCCGCGATTCCATGACTGCTAAGCTGGCGCGCGAGACTTACGCGCAGCCCGCGCTGATTCCCGCCATGCCCTAGCTGGACGCAGTGCGGCCGCGCGCGCCCATCGCCGCGCTGAGTCGCCTCGAAAACCGCGCGGACGTTACACTCACACCACCCCGTGACGAGTCGCTTGCCGTCTGGGTCGTGCAATCGAAATGGCCGAACGGCGCCTGGCGCACCGAGATCGTGCCAATCACGGTGCGGCAGTGGACTATCACCGCGCCCCCGTCGGACGCCGCCGCGCCGGCGGAGGTGTGGGTGTCTGTCGTCGATCGCGCCGGCAACCAGAGCACGCCCGTGCGTGTCCGCGAACCTGCGGGGAGCTAAGTTCTGGCAGTCGCGCTTCAAATAGCATGGACAACCGTCGACACTCGCTGAAGGCGTTGGACAGCAAACGACCTCCTACGAGCCGTACGCTTCGAATGCAATTCAACTACTACGACCTTGGATACCTCAAGGGCGGGGAGATGGTGGAGGTCACGCTATCGGGGTCGGCGCGCCGTGAGCGCATGACGCCCGAGGGCTAGAGGCTAGCGAATTTGCGGAAGGTGGAGCTTGATCCAGATCGGGCTGTGGTCACTCATCGAGCGCGGCACACGGTGCCTACCAACGCTCGCCCCGCCAGGCCTCACGAGTCCGCGCACGAAGAAGTGATCGAAGCGACCGAAAGCACTGCTTTCCGGAATTGTATCTGTCGCCCACACATATTCCGCGCCCCGCGCGATTCGGCCGATATCCTCGCTGTTCATGTCACCACCAATCACCACGAGCGGATACGTCGACGCATCGAATCATCAGGTCTTCGGCGCGGACGCCACCTTCATTGAAGGACTTTGAACTCCGCTCAGCGAGAATCGACGATGCCTTTCTCCGATTTTGAGCGCGCCCGACTGACAAAGATTCTCGACGCGGTTTGCGCTGGAATAGTGTCGCGCCTGCGGATTTGATGCCGCTTGTTCGCGGCGTCTTCTCAGATTCCTACTGATCGCACCTGCCACCGTGCCGGCACAATGGATCTCTCCCTAGCGATATGTATAACGTACGTACATTATTATGTCGCACCTTCGAATCGAATGGGATGGCGTCAAAGCGCGAGCGAATCTTAGAAAGCACGGAATCAGCTTTGAGGAAGCTGAAACTGCTTTTCTCGATGATTTCGCGCTTGGTCTCCCCGGTCCCGACCACTCTCTCATTAATGAAGAGCGAATGTTATTAGTCGGAATCAGCTCGGCTTTGCGAGTCCTGGTCGTCGTTCACTGTGAACGCGAGGACAGTGATACTATCCGGCTGATCTCCGCTCGGCGGGCAACGCGATCTGAGCGCGTCCAGTACGATGCGCGGTGGAAACGATGAGAAAAGAGTACGATCTCTCCAAGGCCAGGCGAAATCCCTACGCCAAGCGTCTCAAACAGTCCGTAACCATTCGGCTCGACACCTCGACAATCCACTACTTCAAAAGACTCGCCGCGGAGCTGGACGTTCCGTACCAGACTCTCATCAATTTCTACCTTCGCGATTGTGCCGAGACGCGACGCCGGCCGACCATGCATTGGCGGTCTTCACGCAACGGCGCAGCATGAGCGAGGCGGTTTTACCGAGAAGGCTGCTGAGTAACTGACACGGCCTCTCGAACGGGGCCCTTGACACGCGAGCGGTTTACCTGACCGTGTCGCGCAACTTCGGGCAGGCGCTGAGGATCAAGCCGAGGAACGAGCCGGAGATCTCGCAGGCAGGTCCACCGGGTGGCTGACGTCCCGCCGGGGCAATACCCAGTTCGGCCTTACGAAGTGACACGTGTAACCATTCGGAATACGCTCGAGATAATCCTGATGCTCCGGCTCCGCTTCCCAGAATGGACCGGCAGGCGTCACCTCGGTTACAACTTTCCCCGGCCACAGGCCTGACGCCTCGACGTCGGCGATAGTATCGATCGCCGTGTTTTTCTGCTCCTCGCTCGTATAAAAAATCGCTGAGCGGTAGCTCATCCCGATGTCGTTGCCCTGACGGTTGCGCGTTGTCGGGTCGTGTATCTGGAAGAAAAACCCGAGCAGCTTTCGATAGCTGATCTGTTGTGGATCGAAGATGATCTCGATCGCTTCGGCGTGCGTTCCGTGATTCCGGTACGTCGCAGTCGGAACGTCACCTCCACTGTAACCGACGCGCGTCGAGATTACTCCCGGATAGCGGCGAATGAGATCCTGCATTCCCCAAAAGCAGCCGCCGGCGAGGACTGCGCGTTCCGTCGGTGATGTCATTGTTTTACCCTTCGCGGTGTTTCGGCTATTGTCCTCTTAATAATAGCGAGCGTCATTCATTAGATATCGATTCATCGCGGTGATTTTCATCGCCATCAGTTGCAGCCATTCAACCGATGAGCGTCCCGTGTCATTACCCGTTGTCGGCACGGGCGCTGCCGCGCGCACTCTTCTCGCCCGAGAGGGATTCGATTGGCGCGTATTCGAGACGACACACGCGCGACTACACGCCGCTCGGCGATCGCGCGTGTTTGACCGTGCTCCATCGCTTGCCGATTCTGTCGAACAGGCACGAAAGACTGCATTGAGCACGCTTGAAGAATCCGATCTTCCAGGCGAGCCGAAGATCGAAGTCTTTCTGCTCGACACGCGAGAGGACATGAAACGAATCACCGGGCGAACGATTTCAGGATTTGCGCTGCCCGGCGAGCTCACCGCGGTTTTCGCCGCCGGACCGGGCTACAAACCGCTGATTCGCCATGAGCTCACTCACGCAATCTCGTTCGTTCGGTGGGGCGAGCTTCGAGGAGGCCAGTGGCGGTCGGAAGGGGTCGCGACTCTCGCTCAGGGAAATTGTCAGGGCCATTCCACCGATGAAATAGCGGCCGGATATCTCACTAGCGGAAAGCTTCCGTCGGTTGCCTCGATGCTGCATGACTTCCGAGGTATCGGAGAGCTTCAGGGTTACATCGGCGCGGCAAGTTTCGCGGACCACCTTCGGCGGCGGTATGGTATCGCGACGCTACGTGCCCTTTGGCAGGGACGCGCTCCAGATTCACTCACGAACGATTTAGCTAAGGCAGACGGCGGCAACGCCGAGCGTGAATGGCGTGCCGCGCTTCGAGGAATCGCTCCGGCGAATTTGGACTCTGCGCGTCTTTACCGTGAAGGCTGCTGAACGGTTGAAATCAGCGCCCGAGCCAGTACGTCGCCTTCACCTGGAAGATGTTGGTCGGGCGATCGCGGAACAGCGCCGATCGGTCGCGGCCGAACGAGAAGTCGCCGAAATCGTCGAATCCCTCGCGCTGTTGGGTCCACACGAAGAACACGGTCGAGCCTGGGCGGTATTCCCATCGGACCACGGCCGTGCCGCGCAGCGACCGGATGTTGAAGTCCGGATTGCCGAACGTGAACGGCGCGGCCGCTCCGTTGCCATCCGGATCGACGGTATACGTTGTCGTCGAGCCATCCGCAGCCTTGTTCGCAACCACGGTGCTTCCGTTGTCGCGCCCGAAGATCGTCATGTCCAGGGACTTCGGCTTCTGAAATTCCCTGAAGCTCGTGTAGTGCCCGCTCGCCAGGAACGGTTGCGCAAACATCTCGAGTGACAAATTCGGCGTGAACGTCGCGTTTACGCGCGTGTCGACGGAGAACGTCTTCTGCTCCAGCCTTCCGAAGACGTACCGTGTGCCGGCGAAACCTGCGGGCGCCGCCGGATCGCTCAGCGACGTGACGAACTGCTGCGCGCTAAAGTCATGATCCCACCCCGGTGCGATGTAGATGTTCACCGACGTCGTCGGCTTGATCGTCAGCGACGGATAATAGGCCACGCGATTTCCCTCATCGTTGTCGCGGCCGGTGCTCAGGTTGATGTTCATTCCCCACACCAGCGCCTTGCGCTGATCGCCACTGAGGTTCGCACCGATGAAGTTATATCCGTATTGCTTCACGGTCGGGCCACTGCGCGTAAGACGCTCGTCGAGGTGGCTGGGGCGCACGATCGTGAATATCCCCGTGTTCCAGTAGTTCTTGAATTGCGCGTTAAACCCGCTGTGGTAATCGAGGTCGGTGCGATCACCCTCAAAGTTGAACTGCGTCTGGGCGCCGAGGCTCAGGAAGATGAATCGGTACCAGCTTCCCGGAGTGGTCCATTGTCTCGCGACATTTGCGAGCATCCACTTGTAGTCGGCGCGGCCGAGCACGCCCATGTCGTTCGCCTCGAATCCCGGGCTGCGCCAGTTCTGTGTGGTTTCCCAGAGCCAGTTGCCGGTTCCCTTCGACAGGCGCGCGAAGAATCCGTAGCCGTTTAGCGAGGTGCGCGTGGGATCGTAGTCGACGTCGAATAATCCGTCGCTGGTTACGTCCCGGCCCGGGCGCTGGTAGTACCGCGCACTCGATTGTTGCGCACGGCGGATCGCCGCGGTGTCTCCCTTGATACCGGTGAGCGCCGTCTGGATGTTGAGAGCGTAAGTCCGATTGCTCCAGCGATGGTCAAGGTCGAACCCCACCGCTCCGGCCTGGCTCCTCAGCCGCTGGATCTCATCGGGATTCTTCAGTCTGCGACTCACCAGTGTTCCGATAGTCCCGATTCGCGTCGCACCGCCGCGGAGATCCTTTCGCAGCCGCCCGATGAAATAGTTCGACAGCGGCTCGATCTCCTGCTCCTCGTTGGTTGTGCTGCCAGGAACCCGGAACGTGGCTGTCTCGCTGTTTGTGACAGCGTCGAGCAGACCAACTGTGATTCCGTTGCTCGTGCGGCCGGTGACTTTCGCAGCTCCAAGTATCGTCGTCGCGTCAGTGGCATCCAGGTATTCGGCTCGAGACCCGACCACGCCTGACAACTGGGGCGAGCGGCCGATGCGACGTGTGTAGATGAGCGACAGGCTCGAGACATTGTTGCAGAAGAAGCAGCTGAATCCACCCGTCGAGAAGTATTGCGAATTCGAAACGAAGAATGGCCGCTTCTCGCTGAACGTTGTCTCGAACACCGAGAGGTTCACCACCGCGGGATCGACTTCGACCTGGCCGAAATCGGGATTCACCGTCGCATCGAGCGTGAGATTCGACGTGACGTTGAGCTTCACATCGCCTCCCGCGCGGAAATCCGTCTCGCGCTTGGAATGAAACGGATCATTCAAAGCAACGCGCCCCATTTTTGCGCGCGAGGTTACGTAGGGAACGATCTCGATCTGCCTTGGGCGCGACGTGACAACAATTCCGTTGAGCGTTCCGAAATAGGCGGGCCCGCCGAACTCGTTGCTTCGCCAGAACGCCCACATGTCCTGTTCATTGAGCCGGTCGATCGTGCGCGACACCTGCATTCCCCATGACTGAACCGTATCCCGGGAAAACCTCAGCTGCGAATACGGAATCCGGAACTCGGCGGTCCAGCCGAGTGAGTCGATATTGGTCGCGCCTTCCCACACAGGATCGAAGGAACTGTCGCCGTTCTGGTGGTCGCCCTTCACGCCGTCAGGATTGAGCTCGAACCACGTCCGGTCGTTCTTGTTGCGGAACGTGTCGAAGACGAGCGCAATCTTGTCAGATGTGAGCGCGTTGTCGCCGTTCATGATGACGTCGCGCCGCGCCAGCGCGGAACGAACGCCATGCCGACCCATGGAATCGAACATCCGGGCGCCGACGTAGATGGCGGCATCGTCGTAAAGAACCCGGAGCTCCGTCTTCTCACTTGGCGGCTTTCCCTCGTTCGGGACCGCCTGGGTCAGCTCGCCGATCGGCGTCGCTGCCGACCAGGCGCTCTCATCGAGCTTTCCGTCCACCACAACCGGGCCACTCTTGCGTGCCGCCTGCGCGGATGGGCGGGGATCGTTCTGTGATTTTGTGGTCTGCTGGGCGACGAGAGGTGATGCGCTGAACGTTGCGGCGAGAACGAGAAACGCCAGCTCTAGCCGACTAGTGAGGGTCATTGGCACTCCGCCAGGAGCGAGTCTGGTTTGAGGTACGGTGGGGCGCATTCGGCCATAGTGTTTTAGACGCGGGCGGCGGTGGATTGGATTCACCCTTCAACAAATCTCTTGCGTCTGCTAGAAGGATATCAGCAGGGACCAACGTCGCTTGACAGAGAGTTGAAAGCGTTTTGTCAGGAGAACGTTGACTATGACGTCATCCTGGCCGCCGACTGCATTGGCTCATACGATCAGGAGCATCACGACGTCTCCGTCAGATATTTGACCGGAGGAACAGCCGGTCTTTGCAATAACGCGGAGATCGGCCAGCTCCTGTCACCGCGCCAGCGGGCTAGCGATCGTTGAAGGACTGCGTTATTCAGTTGCGACGCACTTGTTGGGAAGGACTGTCATAGGCAGGTCGTTGATCACACTATCGGGAGAAGAAACGTGACATCGATCGATCAATGCGCGCTCCTCGCGAGTCGAGTAGTCTCGACGCTTCGTCCCGACATAGATCAGAAAGTTGCCGATCTGACCGGAAAATTCCCGGCTCTGAATTCAACTGAATTGCGGCTCCGTCTCTGGGTGACAGAATCGATCGTTGTCCTGCTTGCGGGGGAAAATTCGACGGCCGATCCAGCACGCCTGGACCGGTTCTTTGACGCGTTCTGGTCCGATGTGTCATGGCAGCTGCGATTGGACGTGCCCAGCGAGGACGTCCGTCAAGGGTTCGATGCGGGGCTGGACCGCCTTGCGACGGAAATAGAATCCGACCGTCAGCGGTTGGCGCCGGAGAAGGCCTCGATTCTTTTGGCAAGGCGGATAGCCGAATTTCTGGAAGTGCCTGAAACAGTACCGCTCAATTACGGCTACAAGCTCGCAACATCTACCAAGCTATTGAATCAATTGCCCGAATAAGTGGATGCGTCTGTACCGCTTCACCTTTATAGCTTTCGTTGCAGGCGCTCTGGTCGCGGGGGCAGTGTCGATAGCGGCTGGCGTCGCTCGAGCGCAGGCGACGCCGGCGGGCTTCCGCGGCGAATTCCTCCACCAGTTCGACCAGTCGATGGCGAAGGCTGTAATGCTTGCTGAGGCTGTGCCGGCTGAGACGTACCCGCGTCGCCCGGTTCCCGCGGTGACGCCGATGGCGGAGATGTTCGCGCACATCGCCCGCTTCAACTACGAATACCCGGCGCGCGCCATGGGCATCTCCCCTCCCGCCGGCACCGATCTCGATGCCCTCGAGCGCGTCGCGGAGAAAGCGCAGGTCGTGGCGCTGCTGCAGCGCTCGGCCGATCACGTACGGCAAGCAGTTCGTGGCATGCCTGACGCGCAGCTCGAACGGATGACGACACTATATGGCCGACGGGTTCCGCAATGGGCGGTGCTCCTGCAGCTGCTTGCCCACATGGACAATCACCTCGGCCAGGCCATCGCTTACGCGCGCGTCAGCGGGGTTGTACCGCCCTGGTCGCGGTGACACTCGTCATGACTACCTAGCCGCACCACAGTTCGTCACTTCACAGACGCTCGCGTCGTAGTTTGCATTCACATGAGCGACACTAAGCCCGGTTCAAGGCATCAGGGAAAAGTCGCGCTTCTCGTTCGCGCGAGTGTCACGATATTGTCAGGCGCTTCCGCCCTCGCGTGGCCTGTCGTAGCGTCCGCCCAGACAAGCGAACGCATCCTTCGCGACGACCTGCGGAGAATTCTCGCTGAGGAAGGTCTTGTCGGAGCGGCGTGGGTAACCGTGCAGGCCGACGGAGCTATCCGCACCGACGCGGCCGGCTATGCGGATAACGCCGCGCGACTGCCTCTCTCCGACCAGGCCCGTTTTCACGTCGGCTCAGTCGCAAAAGCGGCGCTCGCCACCGGCATCCTGCGTCTCGTCACAGAAGAGCGGATCACGCTCGACGATCCGATCGACCGTTATCTGCCCACGTTGTCCATCCAGAATCCCTGGGCGCCCGCTGATCCTGTGACGGTTCGGCATCTGCTGGATCACACTTCGGGCCTCGATGATGCACGGCTCTGGCAGATGTTCAGCGCCACGGTCGCGTCCGATGCGCCGCTGGCCACGGCGTTTTCGAGGCCGCAGGGGATCTTACGAGTCCGCGTCCGTCCCGGCAGCAGGCTGTCGTACTCCAATATGGGTTACACGCTGCTCGGAATGGTCATCGAAGCGGTGACGAAGGTACGGTACGAGGATTATCTCGACGCTCACTTGCTCGAGCCGCTGGGCATGCGCAACAGCACCTTCCGCTTCACAACGCAGGAAGGTCCGTCAGCAGACCCGGGGTTGGCCTGGGGTCACGTCGACGACGGGACGCGGTACGCGGCCTCACCCGTTGCGTTGCGCCCCGCTGGCCAGTTCACGACTACCGCATACGACCTTGGCCTCTTCGCGCGCTTCCTGATGGGGGACGGAATAGTCGGCGGCCGCCAGTTCATCCGAGCTGATCTCATGCGTGCCCGTGGACAGCCGAGTACCACCGAAGCGGCCCGCGCCGGCCTGAACGCCGGTTATGCCCTGGGGCTCGGCCGGCGCGTTCGCCAAGGAGTGGTGGGCTACTGCCATATCGGAACGACCGTCGGATTCCACGCGTTGCTGTGCACATATCCGGAGGACGGGAAGGCCTTCGCGATCAGCATCAACACCGATAGTGAAACCGCGCGCTATGACCGCGTTTTTGAGGCTCTTGCCCGACACTTGCGCGTCGGCGTCACACCGGCACCACCGGCCGGCGTTCCTGCGACGGACGTCGCTGAATGGGAAGGGTTCTATCTGGCCAGCCCGAATCGAATGCAGACATTCGCGTACCTCGACGCTGCATTCGGCTTTGTTCGCGTCAAACGGCGAGACGACAACCTGATCCTGGCCCCGATGCAGGGTCCCAGCCGGGAGCTGAAACCCACTGGCGGCTACCTGTTCGCCGCGGAGGATCGCGCCGCGGTCTCGCATGTACTGATACGAGATGACGGCGAGCACCGGATAAGCGACGGGTTCACGACATTCCAGAAGGTGAGCCCTTACTACCTCGTCAGTCTGTGGATCAGTCTTGTGCTTGGTCTGCTCGGCAGCCTCTGGTTCGTAGGCGCCGGTATCGTGGCGTTGGCGCGCCTGCGCTCCTCCGCGTGGCGCCGGCCTGAGATGATTCCGTTCGTTGGCGTGCTCGGGCTGTTCGCATCCCTCCCGCTATTCTTGACGCAGTCGTTCATGCAGCTCGGCGATATCACCGCGGCCAGCGTAATCCTTGCGGCAAGCTCAGTGGCTTTTCCATGCACCATGATCGCGTTGCTGTGGCGAGCCGGTCGTTCTCCCCAACGGACGGCGGCTCTCGTCCCGCATGCCTGTTCGGCCATCGCCGTGCTGCAATGGTGCGCTGTCCTGGCAATGTGGGATCTGCTCCCGCTGCGGCTCTGGGTTTAGGGAATAGCGCGAGAGCCCTCGCCTAGGCATCTAACGATGAAATCAAGCCGCCGAGCGGTTTGCGGAAGATCGCTTTGCTCACGATTGTTTGATCCGCTCGCAGCTTATCGCGGGCGTTAGGCGACGCTCGTCATGAATACCTTATCATTCCCAACTGGAGCTGCAATGATGCGACAGTCGTTAGTCATCGCGATAGCCGCAACACTGCCTTTCGCGGCGACAGCAGCAGTCATCGACTGACGCCAGCGCGGTCATGCTCTTTCGACAGTCTTTCCTCGAAGGTATCAGGAACGGATCGATCAGCCTGGCGTTTCGCCGCTGGAAACGCCCGACGGTACGAGCAGGCGGCACCTTGCTGACTCCGGTCGGACAATTGGCGATCGTGTCGGTCACGCCGGTGACATTGTCGCGGATCACGGAAGCCGATAGCCGTAAGGCCGGGTACACCGATCGTGCGGGCCTGCTCGATGAGCTTCGCGCTCGACCGGATGGCCTGGTATATCGAATTGAATTGGGCCATCTCGCGGCCGATCCCCGGGTAGCGCTTCGATCACAGTCGCTCGACGCCAGTGCAGCCGCTGACGTAGTCAGTCAGCTCGAGCGTCTGGATCGGAGATCGCCGCACGGTCCGTGGACTACACAGACACTTCGCATTATGGAACTCCATCCGGGAGTGCGAGCGGTCGATCTCGCTCGTATGGTCGGCCAGGACAAAGTGCCATTCAAAGTCAACGTGCGGAAACTCAAGCGTCTTGGTCTCACCGAGAGTCTGGACACGGGCTATCGTCTTTCCCCTCGGGGCCGTGACTTGCTGAAGCAGCTGCGATAAGCGACCGGCGGCGCAGGTCTAGCGAGTGCGGCAGTCGGCCGCTCGGTCACGGCGACGAAGCCAGAACAGACTCGCGTTTGCGATACGCTCCAACCGGCCGCACGCTTTCAAACGTTGCCGTCAACAGACCAAACAGGAATTGATCGCCCTTTGCATCGGGGCTCCTGAAAACCAGATACACGTCGCGCACTCCCGGCGTCGGCCGGAGCGCCACGCGAAGTCGTGACGGCGGCGCAACCGAGTCAGTTGTCGGACGAATTACCTCGCTCTCGCCCAGCAACGGACCGGTTGGCGAGTCGATGCGTACCTCGATCTTCCCGCCCTTCGCCTGGAACCGTGCCGGCGCCACCGCCGCGAAGGTCACGGCGGCCACGCCCGTGAGATCGATCTGCTTCAACGCGACTGATGCACCCGGCCGACTCACAACGGTGATCTCGACCGGCACTTCCGGTACACTCTGCTTCGACAATCCTTCCGAAAGCTCACCACTCGCGACCACGACGCTCGGCGATCGGAGGACGACCGTCTTCTCCTTCGTGATCGCCGGCATCCCGTTCGCTCCGCGGTCCGTGTACTCTGCGCGCAGCATCACTACACCTTTCGGCGCGTCAGCCGAGCCAGCCGGAGGGAGATAAGCGCCTCGGTCAGGGAGCGAGGGCGCGCTCGTCTTCCGCTCGCCAAGGCTCAGGATGTACGCCACCATTGCCGAGGCCTGCTCGTTGGTGATCTGCGGGTGCGCGGGCATCGTTACGTTGCCCCATACGCCGGATCCACCTTCGCGGATCTTCCGGACGAGACGCGCGGGCGCCGTGCTGTCGCCCTGATACTTGCGCGCGACATCAACATACGAGGGGCCGATGGATTTCCTGTTCAGCTGATGGCAGGAGAGGCATGTGCTCCCTTCGATCAGTGTCCTCCCCACCGCGTGTGCGCTTTCGCTCGAGCGAATCGCGGCCGCCGTTCCGCTCGTCGCGAGCCCCTCCTTCAGGTACTGCGCGGTCACACTCACTCGGCGCGCCGGAATTCCGCTTCGCAGTGAGCCATCCTCACGATCTGTAACTCGCACCGCATAGCGCACCGGAATGCCCGGGAAGTAGAACGACCGGTTGCTGCCGACGAGATCGATATCGACGTTGGGCGGCTCGTTGCCGGCCGCGATCTCCACGGCGGAAGCGGCACTCGCGCCGTTGAGTCATCGGATAGCGGGTCGACTGGTCACGATGAGGATTGCGCGCGTTATGGCAGTCCTGTTGTTATCAACCGCGTGCTCGAATGAAGACTCGCCCCCTGCGCTGCCGGTGCCGGCGCCTGCGGCTTCAGCGGCAGTCCCGAATAGCAGTCGGCAGGTCGACGGTTCCACGCCATCGCGAAATCAAGGACTATCTGGCGCGAAAGATCTGTCGCGACTTGGAAGCGCCGGATCCGTGACGCCCAACGAACGTTGCTGTGCGCATCTTCGGCGCGGCACTCGTGCACACGGGATGTCAGCGTGATCGCGCCGAAGAGCACACAGCGGCAACCGTCAGGGCTTGCCGGCCACCCCGGCGTTACGCCACGCGTTCAATCCTCCACGTCGCTCCCGGTCAACGATGTGCCGGCCCACCACCCTCCCCAGCGCCAGCCCGCCGTCGTTGTCGAAGCGATAGTGAATCCCTCCGTACAACCGTGACATGGCCTGCTCTTCGGCGATCCGGGTGAACTCCGCGCGCTCGTTGGGGAAGAAGTGACCGAGCACTGCGTCGAACGCGCCGGCGCTGCAGGCGTGGCCGGAAGGATAAGCCGGAAAGTTCGGCAAGCCGACGCTGTCAGCGAGCACGAGGGTCGTGTCGGCCTGCGAAGGTCGAATCGTCCAGTAGTGGTACTTGGCCTCGAAGCAGGCGATGACGGCATCCGACGCGGCGACGTTCAGCACGGCAAGCACCCGCGCGGCCTGCGCGTCTGATGCGTTCTGGCGGCGTAGCGCGGCGGCTGCGGTCTCGTTCCATTGCGCCCACGGGTCAGCCGAGTTCCATCGTTGCGCGATCTTCGTCTGCTCAGGGGTCCGCTCTCGAGCGACCCGTCGTACCTCCTCGAGTGCCGCATGGAACTCAGGCGAGCCGTACTTCGGAGGCGGACCGGGACGGAACTGAGCCGCCGAGTCGATCAACCATGGGCGCGCCTTCACCAGAGCGATTCCAATGGGTGGGACGCCACGAGCGCTATACCACATGCCCGGGCCGGGCGGAATGGTACCGTTCCATGGCTCAGCGAAGTTGGCTGTTGGTGCCCAGGCGATCACGCGACGGGCGACGTCCTCTCCCAGGCGTCGGCCGGCGGTCGTCCGCTCCCCGGCGCGCGATCCGGTTCGCGCCTGCTCCATGTCTCGAGCCAGCTCTCGCGCAATCGAGGCACGCACCGCGGAGTGGGTGAACATCTCGGCGAGCACGGCGGCTGAGGCACTGGCGACGGCCACCACGGAGGAGACGCCGCGGTTGTCTCGCGAGGAATTCACCGCGGCGTATTGGGCGACGCTGAGGAGCGTGTAAACCCGGAAGAGCATAGGCGGCTGCGTCTGCGCGATTCGGTGCAGCGCAGCGGAGTCCTTGGCTGCGGCGGCGGCGGCCCTGGCGGCTCGCCGACTGGCGGCGGCCTCATCGGCGAATCTGCGGACGAGCCGATTCCAACGGACACTGACGGTGACGCTGTCTGCTGCAGCCCTCGTTGGTGCGGGCGCAGGCTGGACCGGAGCACCAGGTACCGCGCGCTGCGGGTAGGCGATGAGCAATGGGAGCACAAGCAGTCGAGTTGGAAATCGCATGAGAGCCTCGTTATGTGAGCAAGAGGGTGTGAGCAAGGCCGCGACGAGCGGCCGCGGACAACAACCCTGTCCCGAGGCACTACGAGATAGCTTATAACTTAGTTTCTAGTTCTTACACAGTGGCGTTTACCGTGCGAACGGAGTTCTACTTTGGTGTGTCTCACTCCCATCGCGCCGCATCGCCCGTGAACGCACGCTATCGACCGGAATTCGTCGCCAGGCTTCTCAAGTATCCCGGCAAGGGCGGCTGGACGTTCGCACCGGTCCCGGAGAAGTATGCCCCACGTGCGACGCATGGCTGGGGTCGAACTCCGGTTCTTGCCACCGTAGACGGGCATTCGTGGAAGACCAGCGTCTGGCGCGGGAAGGATGGGCGCACACTCCTCGCCATCCCGAAGCGCATACGCGGTGAAAAGGGTCACGGAGATCGAGTCCGCGTCCGTCTCGAGTTCAACGCGCTGTGAGCAGGCTTTCCGTGCGAATGCGTTTCTTCATTATTTTCGCCGCGTTCTGCATGACGAGCTGCGCTGGTCCCGCTGCATCTCGCCCGGCTGGAGTGGTCACGGCAGATTCATCAAGTGTCCGACGCGAGCCGGAGCAGTGGTACGACAGGAATCAGCGCGCCTTTTCTGCGAAAGACGTCGGTGCCATCATGGCGCTCAGGACGGATGACTTTCACACTGTTGCACCCGACGGCGCGGTACGCGATCGCGCTGAAATGGAGCAATACACTCGCGTTCTACTCAACGGCGACACGCTACCGTTCGTACTCGGCGCCGAGCGGCTGCGTCGCATAGACCACGTTTTTTCGGACGTGCGTGGCCATCCTCGTCCACCGAGGGCTGCTTTCCCTTGAAGACGACGTGCGACGCCACATACCCGAGCTGCCGAATTATCCATTTCCGGTACGGATCAAGCACCTCGTGTACATGACGAGCGGGTTGCCTGATTACTTCACCGTACCTCGAGGTGGCGGAAAAAGCTGGGCGGATCCCTTCACGAACAGCGACGCGATCGCTGCCACGCTGAGAAGTGGAAGATTGAGATTTCGCCCGGGCACTCAGTGGGCATACAGCAATGTCAACTACATGTTGCTGGCCGAGATCGTTGCCCGGAGGAGCGGCGTACCATTCGGCGAGTTCGCGCAGCGCGAGATCTTCGGTCCTCTTGGTATGACCAGCTCGCGGTTCCACACCGACATGGCGATGACGATCGATAATCCCGTCGTCGGCTACAATCTGCGCGGTCACGCCTATGTAACCGAGCCACGGCAGTCGCCCCACTATGGCGGGAGTGGCCTGTTCACGAGCGTAAAGGACCTCGCCAGATGGAGCGCGTCGCTCGAGACGCACGCGCTCGGAGGCCCTGGGCTCACGGCGGTAATGCTCAGCACACGTCGATTCAAGCATGACAAGACGAATGACGCGTTCGGACTGGTCTGGGGCCGGTACCGAAGCTTCCGAACCCTCTGGTACGATGGCGGAGACGCAGGCTTCAGCAGCCACACGGTTCGCCTCCACGACGTGGGCCTTACGGTCATCGTTCTCTCCAACCTCGGCACCGGGGGAGCGGCAGCGCGCGCCCGAAAAATCCTCGACGCGCTCTTTGCGCCACTCTGACCCAATTGGTTCTCGACACAATGACTGGAGACGCAGTGATCCCGCTACTCGTTATCACGGGAACCGTCGGTGTCGGCAAGTCGGCCGTGCTCGACGAGATTCACAACATCCTTCGCGCTGCCGAAATCCCCCATGCGTGTCTCGATCTGGATGCCCTGGCTATGTCCTGGCCAGAGCGCGGTCGTTTCAATCGCGATGTAGTTCTCGGGAATCTCGAGATACTCTGGGCAAACTTTCGCAGGGTGGGCGCGGAGCGCCTGGTGCTGGCCACCGTGCTCGAGGAGCCTGAGGACCTCAGCGCTTGTGCGAACGCGATAGCTTGTGCAAAGCCCACAGTTTGCCAACTCACGACTGCCGAGTCGATCCGAAGTGCGCGGCTTCGCAGTCGGGAGATCGGCGCCGGCCTGGAGTGGCATCTCCAACGGACCGTAGAACTTCAGAGAATCCTCGATGCGCGCTCGCGCCCTGACTTCATTGTTACGAACGATGACCGACCGATTCGCGAGGTGGGGCTGGAGATTCTGGAACGGGCTGGGTGGCCAATCAACTCACCTGCATGATCTCAGCGCTTTCAGAGAGGAGCGCGTCCATGAAAATCCATGTTGCCCCCGCTACCCGCGTCGCGCTCGGCGCGGCGAGGGTACGGGGGGTACTTACTCCTTGGCGTAGCATGTGTGCCCGTTCGACCGACGACGACAACCCGTGGAGCTGTCTTACTTCGCTGGAGCCGGTGGCGTATCGGAATTCCAGATGTCGCGGATGATCATCCACTTTCCGTTCTTGCGCTCAAATACAGTGACGTACTTGCCCTTGTCGATAGTCTTTCCCGACTTGTCGGTCACAGTGAAGGTGTTCCATTCATGGGCAAGATCGCCCGACATGCCGAATTCGGGGTTGGGACCCGAATTGTTCACCAAGCCTCCCGCAGTCATTTCGCCAATCTCCTTGGTGTACGCGTCGCGAATCGCGGCGGTGCCGCGCGCCGGCGCATTTCCCGGAGTGCTGAGCACTGCATCGGCCGCATAAAGTGAAACCACGCCTTCTACATCGTGCGCGTTATGCGCCTTGAACCAAGCGGGATTGATGGCCCGGACTGCCTGATCATCAGCCGCTGCGTCGGGCGCCGGTGCGGCGGCAACTGCGCTGGTGTCAGATGCTGGTGGGGCACTCTCCGTACAGCTCGACAGTGCGACTACACTCAGTATTGCGATCGATGCTCTCAAGACACGTAACATGGCGCCCACCTCATTGAAGTATTGTGGGTCAAACCGATGAAGGTAGCTCGCCGGTCGACGAACAGCGGGAATCAGGATCGCCAAATATGCCTCGAATCGGAGCGGAGCGTGGACCTCGCGCTCGATACGGGCCCTCAGAAAACCGCGAGTGGATTGATCGCGGACCCCGTGGCCGACTGCACTCTGAGTGGTACCGCCACGAACAGGAACGTCCAGCGAGAGCGCTTCGCAGCTTCACGCCCGAGACGCTCCAGATCGAGGTTCTCCATCAAGGGCATGCCCATGCCTACCAGGGCCAGCACGTGGAACGGAGACGTGATCCCGGATACGGCCGTCGTCGCCATGTCCGTCCCGCCCTCATCTCCAACCGCGGCAACGCCGCGCTTGTGCAGCCACTCGGCTACTGTCGGGTGGACCCCCAGCGAGCGGGCACGTGGCTTGGCGGGATCCCAGCGCCCGCTGCGTACCAGGACTATGTCGCCGGAGCGGATCCTTACTCCCGTCTGGCGCTCCCATGCAATCAGGTCCGCGACTGACAGCGGAGCGTCAGTCGTCGCGCGCTGCCTTGTGCGCAGTCGTGGAACATCGACCAGTACGCCGCGGCTCATGACCCCGTCCTGCATCACCGCTATTCGCCCATGCTCGGGCGGCCCCTCATGCCGGCTGACCGTTCGACGATTATAGGCTCGACCCCGATAACTCAGATGCGACAGCGCGTCTATGTGCGTGTCCGTCCAGCCATGATAGAACAGGCCAATTTTCTCGCCCGCCCACCACGCTGAGTTGTCACTCGGCCCCAGCACACTGTCGGGCACGTGGAAGAACTCGATTGTCGTGGGCATCATGCCTTCCGCGTTGGCAGTCACTTCGCGCGCAAGTGAAATGCTGGTCCCGTCCCGCACTTGCGAAGCGGCCGCGCGTCGCACGCTGGCTGTGATGAGCAGTCATCCGTCCGGAGCTTTGCGACAGAAGGCATCGCGCCACATACTTGGCGCCATGACATTCCCAATCCGATGATCGCCCTCAGCGGCCGTTACGAGATTGAGCGCGAGATCGGACGTGGTGGGATGGCCATCGTCTATCTCGCGCGCGACGTGCGGCACGCCCGCCGCGTTGCGCTGAAGGTCTTGAATCCGGACCTTGGCGCCCTGCTCGGTGCCGAGCGATTCCTCGCCGAAATACGAGTCACGGCCAACCTGCAGCATCCGAATCTGCTGCCGCTGTTCGACTCGGGTGAAGCGGATGGCCACCTGTTCTACGTCATGCCTTACGTCGAAGGCGAGTCGCTCCGGCACAAGCTCGATCGCGAGAAGCAGCTACCGATCGCCGAGGCCCTGCACATTGGCGTGGCCGTGGCTGATGCTCTCGATTATGCGCACCGCCACGGTGTCATCCATCGCGACCTCAAGCCGGAGAACATCCTGCTTCACGAGGGACGGCCGCTCGTCGCCGATTTCGGGATTGCGCTGGCAATCTCCCAGGCCGGCGGCGAGCGCATCACACAGACGGGTTTCTCGCTGGGCACGCCGCAATACATGTCCCCCGAGCAAGCCACGGGCGACCGCGTCGTCGACGGCCGCAGCGACATCTACTCGCTTGGCGCCGTGCTCTACGAGGCGCTCGCCGGCGAGCCTCCGCACATTGGCGGAACAGGCCAGGCAATCATTGCCAAGATTCTGACGGAGACACCTCCGAGCGTTCGGGTACGGCGACCGACCGTGCACGAGAACGTCGCAGGCGCCATTGCCCGCGCGCTCGAGAAGCTGCCGGCAGATCGTTGGGCTACGGCGCACGAGCTCTCGGCTGCCCTCCAGACCGCACCAGTAATGTTGCCGAGCGGCGCAATAACACCCGCCTCGGTGATCACGCAGCAACCGGCGCAGCCTGCTGTCGCGAGGCTCGGCAATCTCGTATCGCGACGCACGTTGGTCTGGGCAGCAGCGAGTCTCGCCTTTGCGGCCATTTCATGGTTCGCGGCAGGAGCCCTCCGCGACGACGGTCCGCCGCTCCCAAAAACGCCGGTTGTCGTGCTGATGGATTCGCCGCACCCGCAGCGCGTCTACGATCCGGCGACGCTGCGCGCCGGCGGGATGAACGCGGATGATCTCACCGAGCTCCTGCGCGACCAGCCGCTGGTGCTCGTCAAGGAAGCGACGGGCTCGCGCTGGGACCGCGAGGAGCAATTGCTGTCGCAGACGCCCGATCTCATTATTGCGCACCGGTCAACCTTCTATGATGCAACTCTGCTCGGCGACAGTACGCTCGACAACAAGTATTTTGCGCAGCTCTATGCTCCGGCGGCCGACAAATTCGAGTCGCTCCTCGGCTACGTGGCGCGAGCCAACCCTCACACGCGATTCATCGTCTACAGCCGCGGAAGCTGGAAGACGGAGGCCGACGCTAAGGCCTGGATTGCCACCATCGAGCGTCGCTTTCCGGCAATCGCGGGGCGGCTGACGACCTATAAAGTCCCGCTCGACCGCGCGACCTTCCGAAACGAAACCACGGGCGCGGAGATCAAGACCATCGCCCTGAGCGTGTTGAGGAAAGCGGGACGCCTGTCGTCAGGCAGGGACTCTCGATAACGCAAGGGACAATCATCGTGAGAGGAGCACCATGACCACGAGGCCATTTGCCATGGCGGCATTGTTCGCGTTTGCGATTGCGTTGACCGGCTGTGCCTCTCAGGCGCGGCAAGCCGCGAAGGTCTATCGGGTCGGCGCACTGTTCAACAGAGGGCCGAACCTGGATGACATCGAACAACTCCAGAAGGGACTCGTGCGGCTTGGCTATGTGGAGGGCACCGACATCGTAATTGAAGCCCGTTTCGCCGAAGGAAAGCTTGACCGGCTTCCGGGCTTTGCCACCGAGCTCGTGGCCATGGGCGTCGATGTCATCGCAGCTTATGGTGGTCCGCCAACACGCGCCGCTAGAGGAGCGACCATTACGATCCCGATTGTCGCCGCCCTGGTCGCTGACCCCGTCGCTCTTGGCTTCGCGGCCACGCTCGCGCGTCCCGGAGGAAACGTCACCGGAGCCACCAACCATGACCCTGAGCTCGCCACTCGACAATTGCGAATTCTCAGGGAAGTGTTTCCGAGCCTTGCGCGTGTCGCGTTCCTCAGCGACGCGGATATCCCAGGCGCTGACTCCAGCGGCCTGGTACCAATCGAGCGCTCCAACGTAGCGGCCGCGAGAGCGATGGGCATCACGCCTCAGATGCTGAAGCTGCGTGGCCCTGAACCGGATTTCGTCAAAGCCTTCGACGCAATGGTCGCAGAGAAAGCGGAGGTGCTGGTAGTGCTCGAAGTTCCCGTCCCTTTCACTCATCGCGACCGGATAGCGCAGCTCGCAGCGGAGCGTCGCATTCCGACAATGTTCTGGGGCGGCGCGTCGAACGCAGGTGGCATGATGTCGTATGGCACGAGCTTCGTTGATAACTATCCGCACATGGCAGAGTACATCGACAGGATTCTCAAGGGCGCCAAGCCCGCGGACATGCCGTTCGCGGTGATTACTCGACGTGAATTCGTTGTCAACCGGAAGCTCGCCCGCGAGCTCGAAGTAATCATTCCAGACGCGTTGCTGAAGCGCGCAGATCGGATTATCGAATGAGGTCTGCGGCGCCGTTGATCGAGTCTCGTTTTCAGCGCACGCGTGGAATTGCGCGCTGAATCGCGATCAGCTCCGGACGTGCCTCGAACGCGCCGCAGATCGTCACTTCGTACTCATATCGTCCGCCAGTCTCAGCGTCGATCCACGGGAAGCCGCGACACGTGGACGGGTAGTACGGCTGGTCGTGAATGGTGCAGCCTCCGTTGCGGTAAAGCACGCACCGCTTGCTCTTGACGCGAGTCCGCCATTCACCCCAGTGCGTTTTGTAGACGAAGCCCGGCCCGTGACTGGCCTCGATTGCGGCCGCCTCTTCATCCGAGAGCGTCGTACCGTACGCGCAGCACGACGCCCCGTGCGGGCAGGGGTGGCAGGGCAATGACGGTAGCGTCACGCGGCGATTGCGCTCATCCCATTGACAAAGGTAATTCCGCCGTGGCCACATCGAGTATTCGTCACCGGTCTCAATGGAAAAAGCAAAGAAAGGTTTTCTGGCTGAATTCTTCTCGCGCTACCCACCGAATGTCGGCGAAATAGCAATTGCCCGCGCTGATGTGATTCGCTCCGCAATCCCGAACGCGACTGAGGCTCTCGACGAAGCAGGGCATGTAGTCGGACAAAAAGCGGCGAGCCCGAAGTGAGCGCCTGACTTCCATGGCGAATCGGATCAGGATGGTGGCAGCCGCGATGCGCCAATGAAAGCCGTCGTCTTCACGAGATACGGATCACCCGATGTCCTCGAGCTGACAGAGGTAGAAAAACCGACTCCCAAGAACGATGAAGTCCTGATACGAGTTCATGCAGTATCCCTGAATGATTGGGACTACGGCGCGCTCGGCGGTACCGACATTGTAAATCGCGTCATATTCGGGCTTCGGCGTCCAAAGCCGGAGAAGCAGATACTCGGCTCCGACATAGCGGGGCGAATCGAGGCTGTCGGCAGGAATGTTCAGCAGTTTCGACCCGGTGACGAAGTGTACGGGGACCTGAGCGGAGAGTGGGGCGGCTTCGCCGAGTATGTTTGCGCGCGTGAGAATGCATTGGTGGTGAAACCGCCCGGCATGACATTCGAACAGGCAGCGGCAATACCTCAAGCCGCCATGCTCGCCCTTCAGGCGCTTCGCGACATCGGGCGAATCCAGTCAGGGCAAACGCTTTTGATCAACGGAGCAGGCGGAGGTGTAGGCACTTTTGCAATCCAGATTGCAAAGCTGTACGACGCTGAAATCACTGCGGTCGACAGCGCATCGAAGCTGGACATGCTGCGTTTGATGGGCGCGAAGCATGTCATCGATTACAAACAGGAAGACTTCACCAGGAGTGATCGGCGTTACGACCTGATTCTCGATGTAAAGACAACTCGATCGATATTCGATTGCGCACGCGCGTTGAATCCCAATGGAGTGTACGTCACGGTCGGAGGCTCAATGGGTCGTCTTGTTCAGGGTCTCCTATGTTGGCCGTGGTTCGCGATGACATCAGACAAGCGCATACGAATCCTGGCGCTGAAACCGAACAAGGGTCTCGCCTATATGAATGAGCTTTTCGAGTCGGGGGCTGTTGTACCGGTGATAGACGGGTCGTACGAGCTCAGTCAGGTTCCTGAAGCATTCCGGCACTTCGGAGCCGGACAGCATAAGGGAAAAGTGGTAATAACCGTCGGATAGTCAGACGGTCCCCAGGCAGGCGATTTGTACTGGGGATTCATCCGACGTCTGTACTTCTACGATCCTGGCCCGACGCTCGGTCGGCTCCGGGTGCCTACGGCTCGCGCTATCCTGGTCGCGGCTTCCAGTTGAGCTGTTCAGGAGAGAGAGGCTTCACGAGTGCTGTCGCGCGCTCGTCGGCGGCGTTGAGCTCGGAAATCAGACGGGCGCGCCAGAGCGGCGCCGATTCATCAGACTGACTGTTAACTAGGCGAACAATACGCGCGCGAATCCGCTTTGTTGCAATTGTGGCTAGTGACATCCACCCCATGTCGCTAGTCGATATCACGCTGAGTATTTGGCTCCTGTAAGGACTATGGCCATGCCCGGGGAACTTGGATGACGTCGAAGCCGATAATCTTTCAATCGCAGAGTATCGCGGAACGACTGCGTCAGCCCTATCCCCACACCGGTCCCGCGCTCGCGCTTGCCCTGATTATGCCGGGCTACCACGTCATCGTCGCGATCAACCGCGGGCGGACCGCGTTCATGCCCGAGCTTGCGCTGGACCGCGCAATACCGGTGGACCCGGTCTGGATGCTGGCCTACGGCTCGGTCTGGATCTTCGCGTTTCTCCCGGTATTCGTCGTTCGCCAGCCCGCGTTAACGCGACGTGCCATGCTCGCGTTTCTGACCGTCTTTGGTGCCGCGTATGTCGGTTTCCTCGCTTATCCCACGGTTCTGCCTCGCGCGGAGACAGTAGGGGAAGGCTTCTTCGCGACGAGTCTGGAGGTCGTTTACTCGCTCGACCCGCCGTACAACTGCTTCCCCTCGCTTCATGTAGCGTGGGCCTTCGTCGCCGCCCTGACGTGCTATCGCGTGCATCGGGGTGTCGGCATAGTCGCGCTCTTTTGGGCGGCGATCATCGGGGTGTCCACGCTGTACACCAAGCAGCACTACGTCGTAGACGTCATCGCCGGCATCATCATCGCGTACGCAGCATACCTGCTATTTCTCCGCGGCTACCCGCGGGCGGCGATTGCCGAAGCGGACCGTCGCCTCGCGCCCAGACGGGCATTCCGGGCTGTATGGCTTTACTCCGGGATCGTCGCCTTCTTGTGGGCGTACCGGTTCACTGTTGCCTCGTGACAACGTCGAGTTGCGGAACCAACGCGTTGCGAACGTGGGAGTCCACGCGAGACCGGGCCTCCGGTGTCATGGATGGCCAGTAGACGGACTTCGATAGCATGAGTTTCGATCAACCACAGCGAAGGCTTTCGTTCAGGATCGTCGGGCTACTGCTTGCCGCCGTTCCGTTCGCTTTCGGCGTGATCCGATTCGCGGAGACGCGAAGCGACATGCGCTACCTGTGGACTGCCATCGCGTCGACACTCGGAGCCGTTGTCATCGCATCACCGCGCTCGTGGACGCAGCGATCGCTCGCTCTGCAGGTACTGGCCGCCTTCATCGCTGCGTCGCTCTGTGGGGTACTGTGCGCACTTCTTTTGGGCGTCACGTTCGGTCCAGCCCTGCTCGTGGTGTGCTGCGCATTTGGTCTGTTCAGCGCGATCGGTATAGTGCTCATCTGGCGGCGGTCGCCACGCTGAATACGCGAGTCGTTCGCGCCTCGTCCCATATCGACGTCGGCATGCGCGGTGATGGCAAGCGGGCCGCGATCAGCGAACGAGTGAACTAATTCGCCTTACGTGGCCGCCTGAACACGTAACGACGACCGATACTGCCTGAATTCGAGCGTGGACAGCTGGGCGCCTTGACAGCGTGAGCCACTTACCAGATGTTTAGGTTGCTTTAGGCGCGACAGGTGTCGCCTGCGAAGTGGCCAAAGCGAATCCCTTATAGCCGCGCTATTAGCGCGCTGAGGTGCTCATGAGTCTCACAGCCCCCGTGTCCCGTTTCGTCGTATTGTCCTCGGCCCTGCTGCTTGCCGCGTGCGCCGACACACCCACTTCGGTCGAGCCGCCGGGCAGCGTCGCGCTATCGCGCGGCGGCGTCGCTGCAGACCGCCTCGGCGAGTTGTTCGAGAGGGCATCCCCAGCGGTCATGGCGATTGGAGGCACAGTCTTCGCCGACAACGACGAGAGGATCGGCAAGATGGTGTTTGGGGTCGAGAATGCGAACGCGATTCCCGGCATCCAGCGCGCGCTGGCAGCCGTCGGCGCGTCGAGCGGTGACTACGTCGTAGAGGTGACCGAGCCAATACGCCACATGGCGGACCCGACCCTGCGCGACAGATTCCGCCCGACGCAGGCCGGAATTCAGATTCACTTCGGGCTGTACGTCTGCACGATGGGGTTCAATGTAGACCATAGCGGCGGGCGGTCGTTCATAACCAACTCGCACTGCACGAACACGCAGGGCGGCACCGAGGGAACAATCTACTACCAGCCGGTGAGCTCGGTTGACAACATCTCCATCGCAACCGAAGCAGATGACCCGATCTACAAGAAGGGCGACGGCTGTCCGAGGGGAAAGAAGTGTCGCTGGAGCGACGCATCACGCGCGCTGTATCAGATCGCCACCGCTTCGAACCGGGGTGACATTCTCAAGACCACCGGCGCGAACAACGGCAGTCTTACGGTCGGCGGGCTGTTCGCTGTGACGAGCCAGGACAACTCGACGACGAGCTTCAAGATTGGTACAGTGCTCAATAAAGTAGGTCGCACCACTGGCTGGTCGCAGGGCCCCGTGTCGCGCACATGTGTCAACACGAACGTTTCGGGGTCGCAGGTTCACCAGTTCTGTCAGACCTTTGTCGACGCGAATGTCGCGGGCGGCGACAGCGGCTCGCCGGTGTTCGCAATCACGAGCGGCGACAACGTTCAGCTCGTCGGAATTCTCTGGGGTGGCGGCACGGGCTACTACGTGATGAGCCCACTCGCCTCCATTCAGAAAGAGCTTGGCAGCCTTGCCGCAACGAGATAGCTGACACAGCTGCAAAGTATTTCCAGGACCGCGGGTAAGGTGAAATGTCCTTGCCCGCGGTTTTGCTTTTCCGTGCAATACAGGTTGGTCTCCTGGCGCTCATTCCATCCGGGTGCGAGACAGGTGGGGATTCCGAGGCGGTCGACTCAATCAGTCATCCAGTAGAGGCCGTTGCTCAAGTGCCAGATCCGGTAGTCGGTGCCAGGGTGAGTCTCGTTGTTCCGGATACAGTCGCGCGGGGCGCGAGGGTACCGATAATGATCCGCGTCTCGAACACGACATCGGCACCGCTCGATCTCTATCTGCGCGGCCGCGACATTGCCTTTGACATCACGATCACCGACTCGGCCGGCGCCGAGCTCTGGCGCCGCCTCGAGGGTGAGACAGTTCTGGCAATCATCCAGATCAAGACCCTGGGTCCGGGTGAAACGCTGGAGCTGAGCCACGAATGGGATCAGAGAACCAAAAGCGGCAGGCCCGCCGCCGCTGGTGTCTATGGAATTCGCGGCTCCGTGCTTACCGATGGCTCGAGCTCGCTTGTCTCGAACGAAGGAAGCCTGGTGATCAAGCCATGACCCGCCAACGCACAAGCGCCGGGTGAGGGTTTAGGGAACCTCAATCGGGGCCGTCCACCGGAGCGGCCCCCACTCCATTACCAGTGTGCCGCGCCGGGCGTCAACCGGACGAATGGAGATCGTAAACTTCTCCACGGATGTTGTGTGCCGCGACGCGTCACGCTCTCTACGGAGACTGTGTCGCGTCCAAGCAGTGCGACAAACCCGTAGCGCTCGGAAGGCTCATTGGTCTCGCAGCCGGCGAGGAGCAGAACTGCAATGACGATTCGTTTCATTGGTAGGGCAGTCGTTTCACGTCGGACAGCGCTGGTCGTCAGGAAATATGTATCGACGCACCATGCGTATGATTGCGTCCTGTCGACGGTAACCACAGCTTTTCCAGTCGATTACAAATCGATTTCATTGAGGAGTGGAGCGTGAAGAAGATCCAGATTCAGGGCTTGCACCACATCACCATCGTGGGCTCGACCAAGCAGAGCGCGGTGGATTTCTGGCAGGGCGCGCTGGGAATGCCTTTCGTCATGGAACAGCCCAACCTCGGGAACCCTGACGAGAACCACCTCTACTTCGACCCGGGCGACGGGCGATTGCTCACGGTCTTTACCAATGAGACCAGGCAGGATGCGGGGCGCGCCGCTCCACGCGAGATCGGTTCTGTGGACCACATCGCGTTCAACGTCTCACAGGCGACGTTCAAGGAAGCCGCCGCCCGTCTCACCGATCGTGGCATCTCGTTTTATGAGCGTGACCGCGGTTTCATGGACTCGATCTATCTGAAGGATCCCAATGGACTGACGGTCGAGCTTGCCTGCTACAAGTTCCAGACGCCCGAGGGATTCCGGGATGCCGACGTGCTGATGCAGGCCCACCGCCTACGCGGCGAGCGTGGCGACCATCACATTACCGAGGAGCACCTGGCGGATGCGATCGAGCTGCTGATGCAAACCCGCGACCGCCTGCCCACCTAGGCCTGCAACGGTCGCCATTGAATGACAGAGAAGCATATCGAAGTGAAGCATTTCTGATTCGTTCAACGAAGCGGCTCACGATGACCAGCGAATAGCGAGCACGCGCTCTTGCAATTCCCTCCAGACGCGCCTTATTGGAGTTTTCGTGTCGTTTCCCTTAACGGTGGAGCGAGCCTCATGAACGTACACACTACGGCCCCAATCGCCCTCGCAGCTCTCGCGACAACCTTGTTCATTGCATGCGAACGGGCGGAGGCCCCTGAGTCACCCCTCGAAGGCGCGTGGAGCGTCGCCAGTATCCGCGTGACGGGCCCAGACTCCGCAGCCAACACGACGGTGCAGCCGAGTCTCTATCTCTTTGGCGACAAGCACTACAGCATGATGCGCGCGACGGGCAATCAGCCGCGCACCCTGTCCGCGACGGACAGTAAAACGGACGCTGAGAAACTCGCGGCGTACGATTCTTTTATCGCCAACACCGGGACGTACGAAGTTGCTGACTCTACGCTCACAATTCACCCGGTCGTTGCGCGGGACCCGAACTATATGTCGGGCGGATCCGACAAGTATAACTTCCGCGTCAGTGGCGACACGCTGTGGCTCTCGAACACCGGCACCGACATTCGGACGATGATCGGAGGACAGCTTGTGGGGCCGTCGGGGACCCCGAACGCGACGGCGCTGGTGCTGGTGCGGCAGAAATAGGGGAGGACTCTGGTGGGCGCGGCCGGCGACGATCGACCAGGCATGAACGAGCCGATCTCGCGGCCCGACTTCGTCAACGGCGCCCAAATGACCTCCGGAACTATCTGAAGATTTCGGGATCGCGCAGCGTCCCGTTCCAGGGACGCAGCCACACGTTGCCGTTCCACGCGTGCGCCAGATACGCGTTCACGGCGGCCATCTCCGTCGGCGTGTACTGCGTGCGATGACACGCGAACTCCTCTCGTCCAGCCGCGAGGTCCCGTTCCTCGAAGGGCACCCGCACGGTCAGCAGCGCCTCCGCCATGCCGTTCACGGTGGGGTTTGCGCGCGCTGCGGTGCGGAGGCGCTCCGTCGGAAGTGATGCATAGAGAAGATCCACGTTCGCGTAGCGCGCGTCGCTTTGCACGATCTGCGTCGTGCGTGCGGCGGCCAGCTCCGCTCCCGCAGGCATTCTGGCGAAATCGCGAACGCCCTTCGAGCCGTCGGTGGCGATCACGAGGTGGGTCTCGCGTCCTTCCCTCGCAAGCCGCGACAACAGCGGCCCGATGATGCGTTCGTCATCGGGGTGAGCGAAAACGGCGACCACGGGCCGCCTGATCTGAGCCTGCGCCGAGAGCGGGATGACGGTGGCCAGCGTCACGGCGACCAGGGTATTTATGGAGGTCCGCATACTATACACTGCTGCATGGACCGTCATCGTGAAAGCGTCGCAGCCGCTGACTAAGGCATGACAGAGCATTGTCCGAAGGCACTCGGCATCCTCAAGGCAGCTTTGAAGGCAGAGGGGCGTAGCTTTCGCTCCAGTTGAGTTCTTCGCTGCGTCGGCGACAGACAGTGACAAAAGCTACGACTGACGAGGTCCAATGGCGCTGGTGGTTTTCCTCAGAGGCAACGTCGGCGGAAACAGGACTTTTCGGCCAAGCCTTCTCGCCGAACAATTGAAGCACTATGACGTCGTCAATATTGGTGCGGCCGGAACATTCGTGATTCGCAAGCGGACGAGCCATGCGAGGCTTCGCGCTGATTTACGCCGCAGACTGCCATTTGAGGCCGAAGTCACAATCTGCGAAGGGCGCGATCTCATCAGCGCAGCTTCAAAGAATCCGTTCGCGGATGTGCCGATTCGCTCCGACATCGTTCGTTTCGTGAGCGTTTTCCCTAGTCGACCCCGGCGCCCGCCCACAACTCCCATCAGCCTTCCAGCAACTGGCAAGTGGGTTGTGAGAGTACTGACGACGGAAGATCGTTTTCTCTTCGGATTGTATCGACGCCAAATGAAAGCAATCGGCTATCTGGGTGCGATTGACAGACTTTTCGGAGAGCGAGCGACGACACGCAATTGGAATACAATCACAACGATACTCAACGTGTTGAGACGCGAAGGCCGTTGCTGGAGCCCGCCTCGCTGGTGATAAATACTGCGGTTACGCAGGTGTTGTACGACATGCGGCGGTATGACGACGCCATGAAATCCGGCCGAGGCGTACTTGAGCTCGACCCCGGCTTTCAACTCGGGATCGTCGATCTTGCGAGGGTCCTCGTCGAACAGGGCAAAGCGAACGAAGCAGTCTCGATGCTTCTTCCGATCCTCGAAGTACCAGGCCTGAGTCATCTCGAGAAGCTGGGCACCGCGGCCTACGCGATGGCTCGCGCCGGGCGGCTGGACGAAGCGAGATCTCTGTTGAAGAAAGCCGAGTCGCAACGAGGCAAGGGACAGCCGCAACGAGGAATTGTGGCGGCCGCGCTGGAGGCAGTCGGTGAGCACGAAAAGGCGGTTGAGACACTTCGTGCGGCCGTTAACGGTCACGACCTCTGGCTCGCGCATTATTTCTCGGCTGCTCCATATGACGCTTTGCGCAAGGATCCCCGTGTGCGGGAGCTTTTCGCTACCGTTGCAGCGCGGTAGAGCGCGGGCTGCGCTCCTGCAATACTGAAAAAAGTCATCAACGAGGAAGGGTTCTAATGAGAAAGCTGGTTGTTTCCGAGTTCATGACACTCGATGGCGTGATGCAGGCGCCGGGTGGCAAAGATGAAGATCGAGATGGAGGGTTCGAGCACGGCGGCTGGACGCTGCCCTACTGGCATGACGACATTGGCAAGAGCTTCCTCGCGCTGATGAAGGATGCCGATGCCTTCCTCCTGGGACGGCGCACCTATGTAACGCACGCCGAGGCGTTCGAACCTATGGCCCCCGGCGACCCGTTCGGGGATGTCATGAATGCGCCGAAGAAGTACGTCGTTTCGAAGACACTCGAGAAGCCAATCTGGCGCAACACCACGATCATCCGCGACAACGTCATCGAGTCGGTGCGCGATCTGAAGGCGCAACCCGGCAAGAATATCCTGACCGACGGCAGCAGCCAGCTTGTTCACGCCTTGCTTGCGAACGATCTGGTCGACGAGCTGCATCTGCTCGTGTACCCGCTGGCGCTAGGCACCGGCAAGCGTGTGCTGCCGAATGGCGTTCATGCGACGTTCGGATTGACGTCCGCGACACCATATCCAACCGGGGTAGTGGGCTTGCACTACGCCCGTCAGCGTTAAACTCCGCTGATTTCGGGCATCAGGCGGGCGGGGACCTGGCAGGCCAGTTCTACGATCAGGGCTTGCTGGACGAGTTATTCGTCCAGATCGGCTCCGTAACGCTGGGAGCCGGCAAGCCACTGCTGCCACGGGCGATCACGTCACCACCGCTTCGGCTGCTGTCAGTCAGAGCGGTGGGAACAGGATTCGCGGAAGTGCACTATAAGGTGCCACGCCCCTAGCGCACATATTGATTGTCAAGTCGAGGTTAGCCGTGCCCCGAAAGCCATTTTTCCTGCTGTATCTGCTGTGTTTCGTTGCCATCAACGGAGCGGGCGCGCAAGGGGTCGTGCTTCAAGGCCAGACGGCCACTACGCAGAGTTCGAAGCCGAACATCTGGAAGGCTACGAGCACTCGCGGCCTTACCCTTATAGGAACGTGGACCGTCATCCCGGATCGGGCGAACGAAAGCGCCGTCGGAACGTGGAGGCTCGTCGACGCAGAGGGCAGGATCGTAGCCGGCGGCGGATGGTCAGCATCAAAGTCTCCGACACGGTGGAGCGGCCTCTGGAGAGCCAACGTTTCCGGCAGTGAGGCAGAGTATTCGGGCTCGTGGGGCTCCCCCGACATCGGTCTGAGGCCGAACGTGGGGTTTGCAACGATGTTTGAGGAGGCTGTGCGGGCTGCCGTCAGCGGTGTCTGGCGGAGTGGGGGACACTCGGGGGCCTGGACAATCTGGGCGTTCAAGTGAGGGGGAGTAACAAACCGAAACCACCCTCTCCATGATCGAACACACTGACACCGGCGCACTCGCTCTCATCCGAGACCTGGAAAGGACGAGAGACGAGACGCTGAAATGTTTCTCCCTCGAGCAGCGCGATCTCGAGCTGACGTACGCGCCGGGCAAGTGGTCCATCAGGTTTCTCCTGCACCACCTGTCTGATAGCGAGACTGTTCTTTACGATCGAATTGCCCGAGTCCTCAGCGAGCCTCGTCAGGTGATTTGGGTCTTCGATCAGGATGCCTGGGCCGCGGGACTCGACTACTCGGAGAGGCCTCTCGACATCTCGCGACGGATTTACGAATCGATTCGGAACGCAATCATCTACTACGCCGGCCTTCACTACGAGCAAAAGGGCCACCTCGAGTTCGTGCACAGCGTAACGGGCGTGCGGACCTTGAAGGATGAATTCGACAAAATCGCCTCTCACAACGAGCATCATCTGGAACAGATCAGGCAGGCGTTGCGCAAGTGAAGACACTCGTCTGCCTCATGCTGGTCGCGTCGCCGCTCGCTGAGCTGCGCCGGCTCGTGGCCGTGCACCGAGCTTACAACCATATGAACGCCGGCGACCTGGCAGTGGAGCGTGGCGAACATGCGTCGGCGCTGCACGAGTATTCCGCTGCTGAAAGGATCGCGGCCACGACTCCGGGCATCCCGCGCAGCCGGCACGCAGAGATGGTCTACTGGCATGCGGTGTCACTGGTGAATATGAAACGCGGCTGACATTCCGGGATGCGGCGCTGAAAGACGTACCACTGATCGCTGCGCTTCAGAACGCGGCAGCCGGTGCGCTGACAGCGCGTTTCGGCGAAGGGCATTGGTCGTCGCTCGTAACGGAACGCGGAGCGGCCCTCGCGCAGCGCCACGCCCGAGTTCGCGTAGGGAGATCCGGCAAGCGGATTCTCACGGTTTTGCGACTGGCGACGAAGAAGCCGTGGGCGATCGACGTTTCCTGCTTCAGTCCGGTAAAGCGGCCGCTGTATCTCACCGGCATGGCGGTGTCAGTCGCGCATCAAGGCGAGGGGCTAGGGCAGTTGGCTGTCGAGGACGCTCTCGCGGTGGCACGGGCATGGCCGGCCGACGCCATTCGGCTGGATGCCTATGACGCCGAGGCAGGTGCAGGACCCTTTTACGCCAGGTGTGGCTTCCGTGAGCGCGGCCATGTTGTGTACAAGAGCGACCCACTTGTGTATTACGAATTCCTGCTCGCCTAGCAGACGTCAGCTCATATCTTCGGAGGACACGATGGATCCCATGCCGGGCACGCATCGGTTCTTGTTTGCGAGCGTAGTGCTTACTTCGTTCGTCATGCTCCCGCAGTCGAGCGCGGGCGCGCAGGGCGGACTTGCCGCGCAAGCCGCTTCTCAAATCGTTGAAGGCTGCGTAGCTCACGCTCGGGCCAAGGGACAAAGCCATGCAGTTGCGGTCTACGACGACGGAGGTCACCTCGTGGCCTATCTGAGAATGGACGGAAACTCCCCCGGCGTCGGCGCCTTTGCAATGCAGAAAGGTGCCGCTGGCGCTCACTGGCGCTTTTCAACGGCGGCAATGGCAAATTCAGTAAAGGAAACCCCGGGATTCGCCAATGCACCGCACGTGGTCACAGTTGCGGGTGGCATTCCCGTGTTCTCCAGGGACGGAAAACAGTTCCTGGGGGCGGTTGGGGTTTCCGGCGAAGCCGCGCACGACGATGCTGCCTGCGCAGAGGCAGGAGTAAAGGCAGCAGGATTGTCACCTTCCAGAATTAGCCGCTGAACGCGGGCTGTAGCGCTGCCTGCGCCTTCCATCGCTCGACATTGACGCCGACGATGAGCAGGCAAAGACAGAACGACACTTCGGCGACGCTTAGTGCGGTCGAGGTCATTTCAGTTGCTCGAATTCGAGTAGCTCACCCGGCTGGCACTCGAGCGCCTCGCAGATAGCGTCGAGCGTGGAGAAGCGTAAGGCCGGCAGGAGTGAAACTCCAAGCCAGGCCGCATCGTTTCTAACGGCAAGCTCAACAAGGGACAACGGTGAATCAGCTCGATGCGAAGGGCGCCCGGGTTTTGGCCAGGGTCGGTGGAGTGCTCTACCTCATCATCATCGTCACCGGCGCCGTGGGTGAGGCCGTGGTCAGGGGCACCATCGTCGTCTCAGGGAATGCGGCAGCCACGGCCGCCAACCTGCGATCGATGGAGTCGCTCTGGCGTCTCGGGGTCGCCGGAGAAGTCGTGCTCCTGGCATGCGCGACTGCCCTGGCGGTGATCTTTTACATTCTGCTGCGCCCCGTCAGCCGCGAGCTGGCACTGGCGGCCGTCTTTTTCAATCTCGTGTGCATCGCGATCGAAGGCGTTGCAGCCGTTTCCCTGGCGTCGGCGCTTTTTCCACTGGCCAGCGCCACATACCTGAGTGCGTTCACGCCGGACCAGGTTAACGCGATGGCGATGCTGTCGGTCCGGTCGCACACTACAGGATTCGGCATCGCGCTGATTTTCTTCGGCGTCGAGTGCGTCATACTCGGCTACCTGATCTACCGGTCGGGCTACATGCCGGGAATTATTGGTGTTCTCATGGAGATAGCCGGAGTCTGTTACGTCATCAACAGTTTCGCTCTGTTACTCTCGCCTGCGCTCTCGAGCAAGCTATTTCCAGTGATTCTCATGCCGGCGCTTGTCGCCGAGGTATCCCTCGCCTTTTGGCTACTCGTGAATGGCGTGAATGCGGAGAAGTGGGCGCGGCCTTGACGACGGTCGGCTCACCCTGCGCGCGCTGATTGCGCGACACCTGTGCCACACACAGCTTTTGGCATGAGCGACCCCCGGTTGTCCGCCGCCCTCGCTGACCGCTACCGGCTCGACCGCGAGCTCGGCGCTGGCGGAATGGCGACGGTCTATCTCGCCGAGGATCTCAGGCACCAGCGAAAGGTCGCAATAAAGGTCCTGCGCCCCGAGCTCTCCGCCGCACTCGGCGCCGAGCGATTCCTGCGCGAGATCACAACCACTGCGAACCTGCGCCACCCGAACATCCTGCCGCTGTACGACTCGGGCGAGCAAGGAGGTTTCCTCTTCTACGTGATGCCGTACGTCGAGGGCGAGTCGCTGCGGGCCCGCATGGAGCGCGAGACACAGCTCCCCATGGAGGACGCACTCCGCATCGCCGACGAGATTGCCGACGCGCTGAACTACGCACACAGCCGCGGCGTCATCCACCGCGACATCAAGCCCGAGAACATCCTCCTCGAGGACGGGCGCGCCGTCGTCGCCGACTTCGGAATCGCGCAGGCCATCAACGCCTCCGGGGACAAGCTCACGATGACGGGCATGGCGATTGGAACGCCGCAGTACATGAGTCCCGAGCAGTCAGGCGGCGAGGCGGTGGATGGGCGCAGCGATCTGTACGCGGTCGGTTGTCTGCTTTACGAGATGCTGGCCGGCACTCCGCCGTTCACCGGACCGAATGCGATGGCGATCATGGCGCGTCATATGATCGATCCGGTGCCCCGGCTCACCACCGTGCGCCCCGCCGTCGCGCCGCACGTAACCGCGGCAATCGAGCGCGCGCTCGCCAAGAATCCATCGGATCGTTTCGCGAGCATCGCTGACTGGCGTAAGGCGATCCGGAGCTCGGCCGGCAGCGCCAGCATGACGTCCACGGACGCGACGGCTCAAGTTCCTGCGATTCGCAAGCCGCCCCCAACGCCCGCGACAGCGTTGCTCGGCCGCGAAGCCGTGCTCGTCACCGCGGTTGAGCGTGTGCACGACGGCGCGCGCGTCCTCACCGTGACGGGCGTTGGCGGCACGGGCAAGACGCGACTCGCGATCGAGCTGTTCCGTCGTCTGCATTCGGAGTACGCCGGCGGCGCGGCGTTCGTCTCGCTCGCGTCGGTCACCTCCGCCGCCGAGGTCATGCCGACTGTTTCGGCCACGCTCGAGATCGCGGAGGCGCATGGCCGCTCGGCGCTCGATGCGCTTGCGACGGTGATCGGTGACGGCCGCGTCCTCCTCGTGCTCGACAATCTGGAGCAGGTCGTCGAGGCGGCCGACGAGATCGCAACGCTCGTCTCGCGTTGTCCCGGGCTCCAGGTGATCGCGACGAGCCGCCGTCCTCTGAAGATCGGCGCCGAGGTGGAGCTGCCGCTCCCGCCGCTCGAGCTTCCCTCGGCTGGCGCGACTAAGACCGAAGAGCTGATGCGCTGCCCGTCGGTCGCGCTCTTCGTGCAGCGTGCCGAGAAGGTGAAGGCGGGCTTCGCATTGTCGCCGGCAAACGCCGCATCGATCGTCGGCATCTGTCGAAGTCTCGACGGCCTGCCCCTCGCGCTCGAGCTTGCGGCAGCGCGCGTGCGAATCCTCGAGCCGGTGGTACTACTGCAGCGGCTGGATCACGCGCTCGATCTCCTCTCTTCGGGCGATCGCGATCTCCCGGTGCGCCAGCGCACGCTCCGCGCGACGATCAGCTGGAGCTACTCGCTCCTCGACGAAGTGGAGCAGCGCCTGCTGCGTTCCCTCTCTGTCTTCCACGAGGGATGGACTCTCGACGCCGTCGAACAGGTCTGCTTCGCCGACGATGAGCAGTGGCGAGCGGTGGACCAGCTCGAGTCGCTTGTGGAGAAAGGTCTCGTGCGGGTGATCGGAGGAGGAGAGCGGTACGCGCTACTCGAGACGATCCGCGCGTTCGCGGCCGAGCAGCTCCATGCCGGCGGCGAAGTGGATCCCATGCGTGACGCGCACGCGATGTTCTTTCTGGAGTTCGCGCGCGGCGTCGACGCGGGGATCCAGGGCGGAGGTCAGGTCGAGGCGGTGCAACGCGGACGCGCCGAGAATGCAAATACGCTGGCGGCGCTGCAGTGGCTCCTCGCACGCGCCCGCGCTGGTGCACCGGACGCGGTCGAGCACGGTCTGCTGCTTTGCGGTTACCTCGGTTGGTACTGGCACATTGTGGGACTGCACCTCGTGGCGCGCGACATGGTCGATGCGTTGCTCGCACTTGCTTCCGGGCGTGCGCCGAGCCGCGGTCGCGCGCTCGCCTTGTTCACAGGCGGAATGGTTTCGGCCAACACAGGGGAGATGGACCAGGCAATCGCCGAGTGGACCGGGATGCTCGAGGATGGCCGCGCGATCGGCGACGCCGCCATCGTGACCTTCGCGCAGCTCGGGCTCGGCTACTTGTATCTGGGCATGGGGCGCCTCGACGAGGCATGCGCTCCGCTTGAGGAGGCAATTCTGGGAGCGGAGCGTGGCGGGTTCGATTTCCTGAACTCACTGTCCCGGACGGTCAACGGGATGCGCATGTTCGTGAGCGGCGATGTCGAGGGCGGGATCGCGATGGTCGAGTCCGCGCGCCGCATTCAGCTCCGCATCGGCGACTACGAGGGCGGCGGAATGGCGCTCAGCTTCCTCGCGTCGATGACCTTCGCGAAGGGCGACCTGCCCGCCGCGATTCAGCTTTACCGGCAGGCGGAGGATGCATTCGAGATGATCGGCGACAAGCCGGAGATCGCGCGCGTGCAGTGCGAGATGGGCTATGCCGCGCTCGCGGCGACGAGCCTCGGTAAGGCGCGGCGCATGTTCGAGCGCGCATTGCGCACGTATGACGAGGTGGGCAGCCCGCGCGGAGCGGGCCAGGCGCTGCTCGGACTAGCGGCGACCGAGGCCGCGGCTGGGAATTCCGAGCGCGCAGTCGAGATCGCGGCGGCTGCGCAGGTCATGTCGGAGCGTGCCGGAGTCGTCGTGGAGCACCCGATGGCGCCGGGGGTTTCGGAGCGGATCGAGGCCTTGCGCGCGTCGATCCCGAAGCAGCAGCTCGACGACCTCGTGGCGGCGGGGAGCGCGCTGTCCCCGGCAGCGGTGCTGGCGATGGTCGGCGACTGACTGACTTATTCAATCGAACAGACATCGAAAATGGGAGCGTCGAAATGAAGTCCATCGCCACGGCAGCGCTTGCCGGAATCGCATTCTTCGGGGGTTGCGCGTCGAGGGGCAGCGTTGAGTCCACCGCACAGGCAGCACGGACAGAAACATGCAAAGTGGCGACCGAACAGGAGATCGCCTCCTTGTTCGACCGATGGAATCAGTCGCTGCAGACTGGCGATCAGCGCGCGGTCGTTGCGAACTATGCGGAGCGCTCCCTTCTATTGCCTACCCTGTCCAACAAGCCGCGCCGGAGCGCGGCGGAGAAGGAAGACTACTTCCATCATTTCCTGGAGAATCGTCCCGCTGGCAGGATTGACATGCGCTTCGTGGAAATCGGCTGCAATACGGCGACGGACTCCGGACTTTACACATTCACGTTCGCCAAAACGGGGGCGGCCGTCAGCGCCCGCTATACCTTCACGTACCGCTGGGACGGCTCGAAATGGCTCATTACGAGCCATCACTCCTCCGGAATGCCAGAGAAGTAGTAGGATAGATTTACTTCGCAGGCGACAAGCCTGGGTGAGGTCTACCTGCCATCCAGGTTATCCGCGGATACCTGATCTATCGGTCGGACTGCCTTCCAAAGGCTTTGGGTGCACTGCTGGTGATCGCTGGTCTCGGGTTCATCACCCGGAACTTCGCGCTGGTCGTCGCGCCGGCATACGCATCGAGCTTCCTGCTTCTGCCCATGATGCTTGGCGGACTGGGACTGACCGTGTGGCTGCTCGTGAAGGGCGTCGACGTTCCGAGGTGGGAAGCCAGAGCGGCGATGCGGGCGTAGGAAGGGTGACGCCGTTTCGGCTTCACGTGACATGATCATGAATGATCGATGACCCGATCCCCGGTCTGAAGGAGCAGCTGAGGCAGTCGATCCTCGCGGAGACTGGACGGATGAACCAGCTTGCCGCAGCGCGAATGCTTGGAGTCGATGAACCGCGCATGTCGAACCTCGAGCACGGACGGCTCGAGCGATTCAGTCTGCAGAAACTCATTCGGCTGCTGGCACGGATGAACCGGCGGGTAGACTTGACGGTTGTGACCGTAGGGCCGTTGCCGCGGCGTCGCTATAACCAGCACCTTCTGGCACCTCCGGAATGGAGGGACAGGACCAGGGGCGCATGAGTGGTGGTCTACGAAAGCCTATTGCCAAGACTGGCAATAGGGTCTTCAAGAACTACCCACCGCTATCAACGTTCTCCTGCGCTGATCAGTCCGCCAGGCGTGAGCTTGCTCGCATTTGCCTATCGGGCAGCTACGAGATCGCGTTGTGATCCACCAACGATGGGTGACTTACCGCACCGTGCCCTGGGCCGATCGCGAAACCGGACGGACGTCTATAGCCTAAGCGGACCCACGGCCGGCGCGAGCACCCCGACGGCAATCGACATCCGTCCGCATCGCATCCCGGTACGCGGCCGGCGTAATCCCGAAATACCGCGCGAAGAGTCGAGTCATGTGACTCTGATCGGCGAATCCCGCTTCCTGCGCGAGCTGACTGAGCGAGCGCACCGAGGTTGCCAGAGCGCGCGCGATCCGGGTGGGTGGCGACATGGCCGGCAGCGCGAGTCCCGCGGTGCCGGCCACGCGCCCGCCTCATCTCCACAAACGTTGCGACTGAGAGCACTTGTCGGCGAGTGCCGCGGCCGAGATTGTTGTACTGTGCTCCCAGGAGGACTGAGCGTTGGACGGACCACGCCTCCTTCCCGAAATCGCAAATGAAAATCGGATTCAGCGATCGCATTCCGCATATTCTGCTCGGCGCCTACGTGCTGCTTTTCATCTGGGGCGCAATCAGTCCGTACGACCGTGCGGTATGGTGGGCGGAGAACATCCCGGTTGTCCTGGTCGTGCTCACCCTCGTTGTTCTCTACTTGCGCGGGGTGAGGTTCTCCCCTGTCGCCTACATTCTGATGTCGATCCTCCCGTATTTGCACACGATTGGAGGGCATTACACATTCGAGCGGGTGCCGTTCGACTGGTTCAACCGGGCCTTCGGGTTCGAGCGGAACATGTACGACCGGATCGGCCACTTCAGCGTGGGCTTCTACGCGTTCGCCATCGCCGAATACCTGACTGTCAAAAAGCGGATGACCGTGGCGATGGCTTCTGTGTTCGCCATCTTCGCGATCAGCTTCGTCGCGATGTCATACGAGCTGATCGAATGGGTATACGCCGCGTATGGAGGCAACGCCGAAGCGGGAGCGGACTTTCTCGGCAGCCAGGGTGACATCTGGGACGCTCAGAAGGACATGCTGATGGACACGTTGGGCACAGTCGCGGCCATCGTGCTCTATCTCGTACTCCGCGGGCAGCAGATCAGCACACGTTTCCGCTAACCGCAGGGATGTGCCTTGTTGGTCTCGCCCTCGCGGCATGTAGAGACACGCGCGAAAAGACGATACGGCCTAGTTGCTCTTTGTCGCAAAGTACTTTATCATAGTATGGCATACCGTCTTCACAGCCAACCACGCCGTGGCGAAATGAATCCATTGACCATGCTGAAGCACCCGAGCGCGTTCCTCCCCGTGGCAATGTCCCTCGGCGCCCTCGCAATCGTGTTCATTTTCATCGCATTGCATGGCACCGCCCCCCAGGCAGATGAGGGCGCAGCCGCGCATATCTGGCAGATCCTCATGGCGGCACAGGTACCTATCGTACTGTTCTTCGCGATCAAGTGGGTGCCGCAGTCGCCAAGACAGGCATTGCCCGTTCTGGCTCTTCAAGTCAGCGCTGCGCTGGCAGCGATGGCCCCCATTTTCCTGCTCAACTGGTAGCATACCGCTGAACGTTCTCGAAGGGCGTGGGATGTTCCGTTGCGCACGGTAATCATCGGCGCCACCGGACACATCGGGACGTGGCTCGTGCCGCGGCTGGTGAACGACGGGCACCACGTCGTTGCGGTCTCCCGGGGGACGCGCCAGCCTTACCATGACTCTCCCGAATGGCAGTCGGTAGAGCATGTGACGCTCGATCGCACCGCTGCCGAGCGCGATGGGTCGTTCGGCTCCACAATCGCGGCTCTCCGTGGGGAAGCGGTAGTCGACTTGATTTGTTTCGATCGCGACTCCGCTGCACATCTTGTCAATGCGCTGCGAGGCCGGACTGAAATATTTCTGCATTGCGGCAGCTTGTGGGTACACGGTGTGCCCCGTGAGCGGCCATATGATGAGACGGCGCCCCGCGAGCCTTTCGGCGAATACGGAATTCGCAAAGCGCAGATCGAGCGTTTTCTCCTCGACGCGGCAGCTGAGGGCTTCCCTGCCTCGGTGCTTCACCCCGGTCACATCACTGGACCAGGATGGGCTCCGATCAACCCGGCCGGGAACCTCGACACCAGAGTGTTCGAATCTCTCGCTCGAGGGGACCGGATCGCCCTCCCTGATGAAGGCTCGGCCACGCTCCAGCATGTCCATGCCGACGACGTCGCGCAGGCTTTCGTCCTCGCGCTCTCACGCCGTGAGGCAGCGATCGGTGAAGCCTTTCACATTGCCGCCGCAGAACCAGTCACGATGCGCGATTATACAGAAGCGGCAGCATCATGGTTCGGGCGTGAAGCGAATCTCGATTTTCTCCCGTGGGATGAATGGCGGTTGACGGTGAGTGAGAGAGATGCGGAAATCACTCGGGACCACATCCTGCACTCTCCGCACGCGAGCATCCAGAAAGCGCGCACCGTTCTGGGATTCGAGCCGCGGTACAGCGCGATTGCGGCAGCGCGTGACGCGGTATCCATTATGTATCCAGAACTGCACTGACATCTTCAGGGCATCAAGCGCATGAACCTCGCTGTCAATCCGCCGGTCCTCCCGATGCTCGCAAAGCGAGTGGGTGAGCTGCCACCCGGCGAAGGATGGATATTCGAGCCCAAGTGGGACGGGTTCCGCACACTCATATTCCGTGACGGTGACGAGATTTTCATTCAGAGCCGCGACGAGAAGCCGCTCAATCGTTACTTCCCCGAGCTCATCGATCCGCTCAAGGCGCAGCTCCCCGAGCGCTGCGTGCTCGACGGCGAGATCGTCATCGCGCTCAATGAAGGACTCGATTTCGGGGCGCTGCAGCTCCGACTCCACCCCGCTGCCTCGCGAGTGAAGAAGCTAGCCGGAGAAATCCCCGCCTCTGTTGTCTTCTTCGACTTGCTGTGCGAGGGCGACCGAAGTCTTTACGACACGCCATTCGGCGAACGACGCGCAAGACTCGAGTCGCTGCTCGCAAACGCGGAGCCGCCTCTTCACCTGACGCCAGCAACGCGCGACAGAACGACCGCCGCAGACTGGTTTCGGCGGTTCGAGGGCGCGGGACTCGACGGCGTGGTTGCGAAGTCGGAATCCGGTACGTACGCGCCAAACAAGCGAGTGATGCTCAAGGTGAAGCACGCACGCGAGTGCGATTGCGTCGTGGCCGGATTCCGCTGGCACAAGCGCGGTGAGAAAACGGCAGTCGGCTCGCTCCTGCTCGGTCTTTATGACGGCGAGAGCTTCGAGCACGTCGGCGTTTGCGCGAGCTTCACTGATGTGAAGCGAAAGGAGCTCGTCACGTTCCTCGATCCCTATCGCGTGAACGCACTCGACGGACACCCGTGGCGCGCGTGGGCGGAAGCGCAGTCACCGGGCGAGGCTGAGGCACATCGCCGGCCCGGCATGGTGAGTCGTTGGAGCGCCGGAAAAGACTTGTCGTGGGAGCCGATCCGTCCCGAGCTAGTCGTTGAGGTTGGGTACGATCATATGCAGGGCAGCCGATTTCGACACACGGCGCAGTTTCGGCGGTGGCGCGATGACAAGCGCCCGCGTGACTGCACCTTCGAGCAGCTGGAGGTGGTGCCGCCGCACGAGCTCGCGGCGATCTTTCGCACCGAGTCCGCGTGACGTGGTCGACCTGCACAGTAACTTTGACTCAGCAGGCGCGTAGTGCCCTGTATCAAGAGAGGAGCTCATCATGAATTCACGCTCCACGCTCTGGCGGTTGGCCGGAGTTGCATTTCTCCTCATCAACCTGGCCGGTGGGGTTTATGCCGGCATTACCGAAGAGTGGACACACGCCGCAGTCCATATCGGGCTGCTGATAGGGGCGTACGTGGCATGGCCGTTCGCGTCACGCGCAAGGCGGGAGGATCAGCCGGACGTGCAGCTCGCCGATCAGCGCGTCGAGTACCTGCAGCAGTCGGTCGATGCCATCGCGCTGGAAGTGGAACGTCTCGGCGAGGCGCAGCGCTTAGCCGAGAAGCTACGGGCGGAGCGGGTCGAGAACCCCGAGCGCAAGAGTTAGCGGCATTTTGCGCGCGCTTCACGTTGCGCCCGCGTTCCTTCTGCTTACCGCGTGTGCCCGCACGGCGGTCTCCAATTCTCCACCGGCCGGTCCTGCATCAGGTGTCATTCCCGGCATCGAGGTGTTCCTCTCCGACGTGCCATCGTCAACTTCGTGGAAAAAGAATCGGCCTCATAACGAATCAAAGTGCAGTTGACCGATCGAAGACTCCCGACATCGATCTGATCGCGAGGCACAGGGATCTCAAGCTCGTCGCGTTGTTTGCTCCCGAGCACGGCATTCGCGGCACAGTCGCAGCAGGCGCGAAGATCGAAGTCGAAGTGGATTCGAGAACCGGCGCCCCCATTCACTCGCTCTACAGGACCGAGGATCGTGGTCCGTCGCCCGAGATGTTGAAGGACGTTGACGTGCTCGTGTACGACCTGCAGGAAGTTGGCGGCAGAACGTGGACATACGTCTCGACTATGGCGCTCTCGATGCAGGCCGCGAAGAAGAAAAGAATCCCGTTCGTCGTTCTCGATCACCCCACGCCAAGCCGGCCCTGGCGCGGCCAGCCTGTGAGGAAGCCGATTGCAGTCGGGATTTCATCCGGTGGAACGCGCGCGAATAGTGCCGCGAGCTTTGCGATCTTATCCAGGCGACCGGACGTTCCTGCGACGGCCGCCGACACCTGTACGAGCTCCTGCAGTTTCATTTCTGAGCTGGACGGCGCGCTTCACGCCACGCGCGCGTCGGGTCATCATCAGGGTCGGGAGTATCCTGCACCGGTCTCGACTCTTCCGGAACGTTCCGCAGGTTGACGCGGATGCGCGTCCAGGTGGACGACCGTCCACGCATTGAATCCACAAGAACGTCGTCGACAGCCAAATGAGACGCCGCCTCAGGATGCCTGGCCTTCCACCGCTCGAGACCTTCGAGAGCCAGCTCCTTGTCAGTCGAGTTGGCAACCACGATCAGCGGCATCTTCGATCGGGGTTTCACTGCAGTTTTCGCCGCAGCCTTCTTCGTGGCGGCTTTCTTCTTCGTTGCCGACTTCGCCCGTGATGGGGCAACACGCGCGGGCTCGCCTTCCATCTTTCTAAAGTGAGGCGGCCATGGCGCGTCGCCGAGCCCGGCGGCCTCGTCGCGCGCGGCAAGCTCGAGCAGTTGATCGAGTGAGCCGGCCGCATCATCCATCCGCGCGTTCGGATCGCCAGTTGCTTCCAGACGAGCCGCCATCGTCAGCACAGTGAAATCGGCCGGGTCGCAGTCGGGAATCTCCTCCCACAAGACCGGCGCCGAGACACGTGCATCAGGGAGCGGGCGTATCGAGTAGGCCGAACATGTCGTGCGGTCCTTCGCGTTCTGGTTGTAATCGAGAAAAACGCCGTGGCGCTCCTCCTTCCACCACTTCGACGTTGCTAGGGTAGGCGCGCGCCGCTCGATCTCACGCGACAACGCCAGCGCGGCGCGTCGCACTTCCGTGAATGTCCACCGCTGGTGAATGCGCGCATTGACGTGCATCCCGCGCGAGCCGCTCGTCTTCGGCCAGCCGCGCAGTCCCATTTCCTCGAGCAGGTTCCTTGTCTCCATCGCGACGCGGCGGACATCGTCCCATTTCACGCCGGGAATCGGGTCCAGATCGATGCGCAGCTCGTCAGGATGATCGAGATCATTCGTGCGCACGGCGTGTGGATGGAGCTCGATGCAGCCGAGGTTCAGGATCCATGCGAGGCCGGCCGCGTCGTCGACGACCACTTCTTCGGCCGTGCGCCCCGACGGGAACGAGAGCGTGACGGTTCTCAGCCAGTCCGGACGATTCTCCGGCGCGCGCTTCTGATAGAATGGCGGTTTCTCCGCGCCGTCGACGAAGCGCTTGAGCACGTTCGGCCGGTCGCGGATGCCGGCGACGGCGCCGCTCGCGACCGACAGGTAATACTGGACGACGTCGAGCTTCGAGAGCTTGACGTCGCGGGAGAAATAGGGCTTGTCCGGATTGCTGATGCGGACATCCCGCCCGTCGATCGATAGAGTTTCCGCTGCCTCTTTCTTTGCCATCGTGGCTTGGCCCCGGGAGATCGACTGCGGCTAACGCGCACCCTCCAGGGCCCGCGACGTGCCGGGGTTTCGTGGACGCAAGTTTCCGCGGCGCCGGATTTCGTCGAGCTGCCGCCCCAGAGTAAATCGTAGATGCACGTTACTCGTCAGCAGGACCTCCCATGCATTCTCTTCCAGGCCGCACATGCTGTCGGGTAGTTCTGGAAAGCTCAAAGCACCAGCGATCATCAGCACATTGCACGTGCTCCCGTTCATGATCATGGAGCTGGTAAACCGACGGAACCTCCCCGAAGGCTTTCCAATCCCACTGTTTGCTTCATGTGGCTGCTAGGTTTGACGTTTGTCGCCCTCCTGATGCCAATCCTGCGGAGCCTCGCGACGGGAAACAGGGCGCTGGCGAATCCCGTCAGCCTGCTGCCCAGGGTCGTTTTCCTGATCCTCATAGCATGGGTGTGGGTCACCCTCGTGGTGGACCAGATGCCATGTTTCCTGGGAGTTCCAAATTGCGATTAGCATCGCACCGAAGAATCACTCAGCGCGCCGCAGGGCGGCAGTTGCGCACCTCAGCGAACACCCGGTAAGAGCGCAGAGCGGTCGTAGAGAGTTCCTCCGCGCATTACCATTCGGACTTTGCGCGCGTTCGCGATGTCGGCGCTCGGATCGGCGTCGAAAACGACGAGATCGGCATGCTTGCCGCGATCGAGTGAGCCGAGGTCGGCTTCGCGCCCCATCGCACGCGCCGCGACAAGAGTTGCGGACAGCAGCACCTGGCGGGCTGTCATACCTGCCGCCTGCATTGCTTCCATCTCGCGGTAGACACTTGGTCCATGCGCAGTTCCAGGATTTCCAGCGTCGGTGCCCATTGCGATCGGTATGCCTGCGTCGCGCAGCTTTCGAAGATTGACTTCCATCGTCTTGCGTTGCGCATCCCACGTACCGCTTCGCGCAGCTGTGGCAAGCCGGGCGCGAACTGTTTCCGGAATCACGCGCTCGAGCTTAGACCGGGTAACTGCATCCACACACTCGAGGGGATACCGCGCAGCGGGTGACCGGCCCATGCCTACGTCGGCGTAGCCTTCGCGTACGGTGAGAGTCGGGATGACGACGGTTCCATTTCTTCGCGCCGCGGCGATGAACTCGTCATCGATTTCAGCGGTCTCGACACTGTGCACGAGCACTCGCGTGCCGGCGGCGAGAGCCTCCTTTGCCCGGGGCAGCTGAGTCGCGTGCACGATCAGAGGCACGCCAGCCTTTTTCGCCGCCTGTCCGGCAATCATCAACATGTCGCGCGCATGTGGCTGCAATGAATCGGGAAGCTGGAGATACCACACCTTGATTGCGTTCGCGCCCATGTATGCAAGCCCGCCCACCGCCGCACGCACTATTGAATCGCCCGACATGGGAACGAACTGCTGAATAAACGGAAGATTGAGCCAGTGAGCCCGACTCGTCAGAAGAGGTCCGGCCGCGGCCATTCTTGGAGCGAGCGCCTGGGATTCGTGAGCCCGCGCCATGGCGTACGTGAAGGGGAAGCCGCCGACGTCGAACACCGCGGTGACGCCTGAGCAGAGCCACGCGCGGTCGAACGGCGCCGGATTCCGCTGGAGCGCAGCCACTGTCGAGTCGTATGGAAACTCGGCCCGCAAATCCACAGCGTCGGGTCGCCCGTCCACCCAGCCGGTCTGTGAATAGTGGACGTGGGCGTCTATCAGGCCGGGCGTGATGAACTTGCCCGACATGTCTATGATGCGTGCGCCGGCGGGCGCAGGGCAGTTTGCACGAGTGCCAGCGCAAAGGATGCGGCCGTCCCGTGCAACAACAGATGCATTCGGTATCGACGGTCCACGCGGATCGATGAGAGTTCCGCCGGCCAGCGCGATGGTGGAGGGCTGGCCCGGAGCGGTCGTGGTCCAGGCGAGCAATAAAAGCAGGACTCTCAGCAAACTCATCCGCCCTGCGCGGCCATCGCGGCCAGCTTCGCAACCGTGTTCATATTGCGAGCAGTCCCCTTTCCCGCCGCGGGTATTTTCAGTTTCGAGCGCCCCATGTTCGCGCCGTAGCGCACGTAGATCTCCCTTCGTCCGAGACCGACCTCCTCGTCCGCACGTCCCGATATGCTGTCGAGGCTGTCAGCGGGCGGTGCCGCATCGAGAAAGATCGCCACGGTGCGATTTGCGGGCGCATTCGGAAAGGGGTTCCGCGCCAGTACCTCTGCCATCTCCTTTGCTGTCCGTAACATGACCCCGACAGGCTTGCCGGCGTAGGCGAGGAGCCGATTCTCGAGCTCCTTACGCACAGCGGTCTCCGAGAGCGTGCTGTCGAAGACCACGTTCCCGCTCGCGATATAGGTTCTGACGTCGCGGAATCCGGCAGCTTCGCACATCACTTTGAGATCCACCATCGGGAGCTTGCCGGTTCCTCCCACGTTTACGGCGCGAAGGAGTGCAACGAATGCTGTCATTCGACCCAATATACTGACGCGGCGCAGCAAGCGAACGCGCGCGCGCAGCGGAGATTGCGAAACTGTTGATGAAGGGCGCGCGAAGCGAACCCATGGAAGAGAAAACACGCGTTGCAGCAGTGGCCTGAGCCGTAACAAAAGGCCATCTAACACCAGTGCGCGGCGTTCCAAGTATATGCGATTGACCTGAGCAGCGACACCGGGGTATGAGGAGGATGGCCCTTTCGCCCACATCCCGGCAACGGATGCGTCGACAAACGGTTTTCGCGGTTCTTCCAATCCTGCTGAGTCTCGGCGGCTGCAATATCTACGCGTGCGTATACGAGACTCGCTTCGTATCCGTTCAGGGCGCCGCAACACCGCCGGGCGGAGGTACAGTTGTCGTCGAATCGATGGGCTTTCGTCAGTACAGGCCGGAGCAACCCGTATCGAATTCGGTGTCGCACGTAGTGAGAGGAGAAGGATTCGCCGCCGCCCCCACGCGCCTGACGCTACGGGATAACCGCGATCCCGGCCGCGTAGTCGCCGTTCTGTCGATGCAGACGTCACCCGTGTCATTCACTGCCGGCAGCTCGTTCGATGTGGCGTCCAGCGATCGCGATCGGATGTTCGAGCTTCTTGCCAGCGGAAATGCTCGTCTTTTCCTCGAGCTTGCAAACGATGCTACTCTGATAGTGCCGCTGACCGTTGCGACTCGAGAAGACTGGCACCGCCCCAACTGCAGTTAGACACAAACGGTGCCGATGAGCCCCCACCGCGCCCACTGCACAAGGCGCTGGCGCGGATAGCGCGCCGGGTTAACGCCCGGGTTAACGCCGCTTCGCGGGCCGCTTCAACAGCTCGCGCATACGCGCAAGCTCCTTGTCCGACAGCCGATTCTGCTCCATGAGATGAGCAAGCAGCTTGATCGGCGACCCACCATAGATCTTGTCCAGCACTCGGCCGAGCGCGGACTCGCCGGCTTTCTCGGGCTCTATCACCGGAAAGTAGACGTGCGTCTTCCCCTCCCCGCGCCGGTGCGACACGTAGCCCTTCATCTCCAGCGTTCGAATCATGCTCGAGATGCCAGTGTATGCGAGGCTTGGATCGACCCGGTCCCGGACTTCGGTAACCGTCGCCTCTCCGAGCTCCCAGAGCACACTCATTATGTCCAGCTCGCGCTGAGTCAGATGGAGGTCGGTCATCGCGAGTGCTGCGTCGTGTTTGATGTCATAGCGACATTTGCGCCGTGCCTGGGGGTGAGTACGGGGTGAGGCATAGCCAGCACGAGCAACAGCAGCCCAAGTGCCACTGTGGGGAGCAGGTATCGCTGAGCATGCCGAAGCGGTGTTGGTGCCACCAGTGCGGTAAGCCGTCGCTCCAGCATTCCCGCTCCGAGGAACGCCGGCTGGAGTCGCGGACCCCGGCTGGCCGCCTGCGCGACCTTGAACAGAAGCTCTCCGTAAGCGTTCGCGTCGCCGAGCGCTGAGACGACTCGATTGTCGCAGTCCATCTCAACCGCCAGGCGGAGCCGTCGCAGCTGCCACCAGAGAGCAAGGTTCCACGGCAACACGATTAACGTGAGCGACGCGACGAAAAGAAGGAGCGCGTCGCGCGAGTTCCGATGCTCCTCTTCGTGACGCAGCACGTATCGACGCTGCACTCGCGGCAGGGCGAGCACCCACTGCGGGACCAGTACGCGCGAGTGCAACACTCCGACAGTGGCAGGGCCAACCGAGTCGGTGACGACGACGGGAACGCCATCGACGACCGAAGGCGCACGCCGGGCGTTCAGCCTGCGCGAGCGCGCTACCAGGAAGTACACGCGTGCCGCGGTGGCCAGGCCCCATAGCACAAGCATCGCGGAAGCAATCAACCAGACCCGATTGATGATCGGGTTCAACGATTCAATACGGGCCGCCAGGCCCTGGTCCAGCGCAGTGAGTGAGGCGGTACCGACCGCGTGACCGAGCTGTGAATCCACGACGTGATGCTCCAGTACGTCGGTGACCGACGACTTGTGATTTGCCTGGTATATGGGCGGAACCGTCACGCTGATCCCAATGACCACGCACCATACCCACCGGCGCGACGTCGTGGTCGCGGGCAGAATGCGCTCGACGAGCAGCCCGGCCATGCCGAGCAGTGTGCCAATCGCGATCACATAGAGAATGCAGACCATGGCTGCCTCGATGCCGAGAACGAATAACTAAGTACTTACTAGGGGCCTTGATAAGGCTTACGGGAAGGGACGCGTCCGGTTTCCCGCCGGGGGGCCAGCGGTCAAAGGGCGTGCCAGCTTCTGGCCCGTGAAACTAAAAACTAAGTTATTCCGTATTTCGGGGAAGGACAAGGCGAGGGAAGACAATTCCGTGCGAATGACTCTGGTGGTACACATCATCGCGGGCAGCCTCGGACTCGTTTCCGGGTTTGTCGCGCTCTATGCCTCGAAGGGAGCACCGCTGCATCGCAAGGCGGGGATGGTGTTCGTCTGTGTGATGCTCACCATGTTGTTCACCGGGCTGATGATCGCTGCTGTGCGCGGGGTGGCGCCCGCGATCAACATCCCGGTCGGGCTGCTGACCGCGTATCTGGTGACCACCTCGCTGACGACGATGCGACCTCCTGCCGCAGGGGCGCGCTGGCTGACCATCGGTCTGCTTCTGGTAGCCCTTGGCGTTGGCCTGACCAATGTCACATTCGGCTTCCAGGCGGTCGCCAGAGGCGGCAAGGAAGTCGGGATAGCGTTTCCGTTTTTCATTTTCGGCCTCGTGGCACTGTTGGGCGCGGCAGGGGATGTTCGCGTGGTGAGGTCGGGGCCTCTGCGCGGCGCGCCTCGAATTGCGAGGCATTTGTGGCGCATGTGTTTCGCGCTGGCCATCGCCGCGCTGTCGTTCTTCATCGGCCAGGCGAAGGTGATTCCCGAGCCGATCCGCATCATGCCTCTCCTCGCGCTGCCGCTGCTGGCCGTGCTCGTGACGATGTTCTATTGGCTCTGGCGCGTTCGCATCAAGCGAAACTTTCGCGGGGTCGCTCGCGCCGGCATCACTCAACCAGTGAGGACGCACTCATGACCCGCAGAACCAACGCAAGAATGGCCGGCGTCACATTCCTCGTCTACATCGCAGCCGGCATTACGAGCCTGATCATTGCCGGCCGGGCGTCAGGCACGGAGGGGATCGCTGCAAAGCTCGCGGGTTACGCACAGCACGCAACGGAGGTCCGTGTCGCGTTCCTGTTCTCTCTGCTCGCCTCCTTTTGTGCCCTGGTGCTGGCGGTGACACTTTACGCGATCACGCGCGACGAGGATTCTGATCTTGCAATGTTCGGCCTGGTCTGTCGCGTTGGCGAAGGTGTAAGCGGCAGCCTGCCGGTGATGCTCGGGCTACTCTGGCTCGCGACGGCCACCGGACCAGATGCGCCTGACACGGCAACCGCGCACACCCTCGGCGCATTTCTTCAGAAGGCCGGAGGCTGGCAAACGCTCGCCAGCGCAACGCTTTTCGCCGTGGGCAGCACACTCTTTTGCTGGCTTCTTCTGCGTGGCCGGATGATCCCCGTTGTACTTGCCTGGCTTGGCGTCGCCGCGTCCATCCTGCTTGTAGTGAGCCTTCCCCTGCAGCTTGCCGGATTCTTCGGCGGCCGGTTCTTCGACCTCATCTGGATTCCAATGGCGGTGTTCGAGGTGATACTCGCGGTGTGGCTGATCATCAAGGGAGCCGCCACACCGGCGACGCGATGAACGCGCAAACGATCCGCTTCCCTGAATTCGCGACGCGTTGGCTTTACGGCGACTTGACTGGCGCCGGCACCTCGATCCGCTGCAGCGCATTTCCGTTTGGCGCGCCAAAGGTAATCGCTGCCTTGTCGCCGTCGCCGAAGCCGACGAGCAGCATGCTGTATCCCGGAGGGCCGGCCAGCAGCCGCGCGGCCCCGTCGGTGGCCGACCGTATGTCCACCCGATTCCCGCCGTCGCCGACCAGGTCTTGCCACCCGATCAACAGTTGCGCGCCGTTGGCAGACCAGGATGCATCGAACTCATACACGTTCGGCTGAGCGCTCAGCGTCCGGAGGTGTTTGCCAGACGCAGACCAGATGTCGGTGACGCAGTACCCGGCAGTGCACTTGTTGACCTTCACTTCGCGAGCGTCAGGCGACCATTCGGGCGCGAAGCTCGTCGCGGGGGCGACCAGTTTCGGTGTGCCGCCGCTCGCCGGCACCGCAAACACGGCCAGGCCGCCGGACGTTTCGACCTGCGCGGGGAGCACGATCGTCCTGCTGTCTGGACTCCACCGGAACCCGTCTCCGACCAATCCGAGCCTGGTGAGGCGCGTGGCCGCTCCGCCGGCGACGGGAATTGTCCAGATATCCTCGCCGGCCGACTCCCGGTTGGACAGAAACGCGATGGCCTTGCCGTCGGGTGACCATCGCGGCGCGCTTTCGCCGGTGGGCCAGTCGGTTAGGCGGGTCGCGGTTCCACCTCCGGCCGGGGCAATCCAGACGTCAGAGTTGCCGGCGCGACGAGACGCGAAGGCGATCTGTTTCCCATCGGGTGACCACGACGGTTCATCGTCAGGACCCGGCGCGCTGCTCACGAGTATGGACTCGCCGCCACCGACGGGGGCCGTCCAGATGTCGGCATCGCCGTTCTTCGTGCCGACGTACGCGATTCGAGAGCCGTCGCGTGAGACGTCGGCATCGCTGATGCCCCAGTCCCCAGACGTCAGTTGGACAGGCGCCCCGCCTGCCACTGGCAACGCATAGAGATGGGAGTGTCCGAGTGCCACGGTCGCTACGACGCCGCGGCCGTCCGGAGTCCAATTCGGAAGCGACTCGCTGACGGCATCATCCGTGACCCGCTGGACGTCGGCTTCGCCGGTAGTGAGCACCCAGATGTCCGGCTGCCCACCGCGGTTCGAGGTAAACACGATGCGCGTTCCATCCGGCGACCAGCGGCCCGCCAGGTCGCCAGCGACGTCGTAGGTGAGTTGGTGGCGGTCGCCGGTGGCCACGTCCAGGCGCCACAGATCGCTCCTGCCCGTGCGTCGTGATTCATACAGGATCGAGCGGCCGTCCGGCGAAAACGTGCCGAACGACACTGATTCAAAACCCTCGATCGTCAGCTGGCGGTGCGTTCTCTTCTCGACGTCCCAAAGCCAGACCGTAGACTTGCCGTCCTTCGTGAGCGTATACGCGATCGACTTGCGGTCGGGTGACGGAAAGCTGTTGGTGCTTCCATCCACCTCGAACAGCTTCGCACTCGACCCGTCCGCAACCTTGTACACCCAGGTCTCATTTCCCTGAGCGGTGCCGCGCGTGAACAGCAGTCCGCTTCCGTCGGGTAGCCAGGCGTTCGAGACTTCATCGGCCGAACTGCCGCCGACGACTCGTTCCGGGCCGCTATCGGTGGGAACGATCACCGCATCCGGGTGCCCACCGGCATCGCGAGTGAGCGCAATCCACTTGCGGTCCGGTGACCAGAGCGGAGCGACGTCCCAGATACCAAAACTCACGCGCCTGGCGCCGGTGCCATCGCCGTTTGCGACGTAGATCGCCGATTTGCCGGCGACGAACTTCGCGAACGCGAGCCGGCCGTCATCCGAGAACTGGTAGCCAAAGGTGCCCGGACCAGGCACGAGTGTCATTCGGTCAACGGCCGCGCGGGAATCCGTTTGCGTGCAGCCAAGCAGGGTGACAGCCACGAACACCGCAATCATTCGTCGCATCATGGTTTCGTTTCGGAGTTTGCAGCGACTTTCCGGCGGGCACTTCCGTCGAGCACCCCGCGCAGCTGCGTATTGATCGTTCGCACAAGTGAGTCCTGCGCTGACAGCACGTTCTTGACGTTGAGCTCGAAGCTGCCGCTCCAGTAGTGCCGCACCGATTGCGGTTCCACTAGCTGGAGGTTGATTCGCATCACGTCGCCGGCGCGGAAGAGGGTTCCCTCCATGACCGCGTCGACGTCGAACTCGGCAGCCACGTCGCGGATGCGACGGCTCTGACCCTTTTCCGACAGCTCCGAACGTGGAACGACTGCCGCTAGGTTCATTCCCGCGATGCCGGTGATCAGCGCGTCCTGCATGCTCTCGGCGAACACGGCATCGGCACCGGAGATGTCACGCAGCGGCATTACCGCCACGCGCGTGATCGAGCCGAGGCCACCATCGCCACCTTTGCCGCCGAGCGCCTTCCACCCGCCGAGCGCGCCTGCAATCACGACCAGTGCGATTGCAGCGCCGATCATCAATCGCCGCGTGCCTGTCGCGCGAGCAGTCGGCGCCGCGGCGCTCACGGCTTTCACCGGGCGGGTCTGCGTCGGCGTGATCCCGCCGCTTGGCGTGCCGAGCGATTCGAGGAGCGGCACGAGCTCGTCCGTCGTTTGCCATCGGTCATCGGGCGACTTCTCGAGGCAGCGCATCACGAAGTCGCCGAGACCATGCGACACTGCGGCGCGCATTTCGGTCACAGGTTTCGGCTTTTCGAGCACCTGCGCGGAAAGTGTCGCTTGCGCACTCTTACCGTGGAACGGCGGGTCGCCCGTCAGCATTTCGTACGCGAGGAGCCCGAGCGCGTAGATGTCGGAACGCGCGTCTATATGCTCAGAGGCGGTTGCCTGCTCGGGTGACATGTAGGTCGGCGTGCCAACGGCGACGCCAACAGTGGTCAGATTTTCGCCGCCCGCGTCGCTCACGGCCTTGGCTACGCCGAAGTCCATGACCAGCGCGTGGCGGCCGGAGAGCATGACGTTGCCGGGCTTGATGTCGCGGTGCAGCACGCCGGCCGCGTGCGCCGCGGCGAGGGCGTCGGCCACTTCGCGCAGGATGCGCACCGCCTCGGGCACAGGAAGCGCGCCGTCGCGGTCGACCCGTTCGCGCAGAGACTCCCCGTCAACGAACGGCATCGTGTAGAAAAGGAATCCGCCTGACTCACCCGAGTCGAGCAGCGGCAGGATGTGCGGATGCTGAAGCCGGGCGAGAATCCTGATTTCGCGCGGAAATCGGTCCGGACCAAGAGCCGCGGCCAGCTCGGGGCGCAGCACCTTCACCGCAACTTTGCGGTCGTGCTTCAGGTCGTCTGCGAGGTAAACCGTTGCCATGCCGCCCGCACCGAGCTCACGCTCGATGGCATAGCGGTCCGCGAGCGCGGATCGTAGACGGTCTATCTGCTCTGGCACCGGCCAATACTATTGTACGAGGTGGTGTAGCGACAGGCGCAGCCGCGCCAGCTCCCAGACAACGCGCTTGCCAGCCCTTGCGGCAGACGCCGCTCCGAGTAGCTCTCCTTCAATGCCTGACAAACGGTCAGGCTGGACCAACTGATTCGGCGGGCTTGTTCCAGGGAGGGTCAGAAACGACTGCCCGAACGTCAGCGCGCACGTCGGTTCCGCACCCTGACGAAGGTGAAGCCGGGTTTCCGACGGACAAGCCGGGCGGCGTGAGATCGTAGAGCTGGGAGCAAGCAAGGTTGCCTGCACGTCGCGTCCCCGGGAGAACACCCGTATCTTGTGCGCGTGACATTCACGAAAAATCGTTTGGCGACTCATGCCGACTGAGTCGCTCGATCACCTCAGGCGCACGCTCGCCGATCGTTGCTCATGCAGGACCACGCCGTGACCCATCCGAGGAAGCTCGCAATTCTGGTTGGCGGAGGTCCCGCGCCGGGCATCAACAGCGTCATCGCCGCCGCGACGATCCGCGCGGAGGTCGACGGCATCGAGGTGATCGGAATTCGCGACGGCTTCGAGTGGATCATGCAGGGCGATGTGGATCACGTCACCGATCTGACAATCGATCGTGTCAGCCGGATTCACTTTCGCGGCGGATCTCATATCGGGATCTCGCGCGCGAACCCCACTCTGAATCGTGAGCACCTCGAGAACGCGGTACTCTCGCTCCTCCGTCTGAACGTCTCGCAGCTCATCACGATTGGCGGAGACGACACGGCGCATTCGGCAATGAGGCTCGAGGAGCAGTCGGCCGGCCGGATTCGCGTCGTCCATGTCCCGAAGTCGATCGATAACGACCTCGACCTTCCCGGTTACGTCGATACCTTCGGATTTCAGACTGCGCGCCACTACGGCGTCGAGATCATCAAGAACCTGATGGTCGACGCGAAGACGACTTCGCGGTGGTACTACGTCATCGCGATGGGTCGAAAGGCCGGCCACCTTGCGCTGGGCATCGGCAAAGCCGCCGGATCTACCTTGACGCTGGTTCCGGAAGAGTTCGCCGATGGTCCAATCCGGCTCAGCACCGTAGTCGACACGCTCGCAGGTGCGGCGATCAAGCGGCTCGCCGACGGCCGGCGCGACGGTGTGGCGGTCATCGCCGAGGGCCTGGTGCTCAGCCTGAGTGAAGAGGACCTGGCGCAGCTGGCTGACGTCGAGCGCGATGCTCACGGCCACATCCGCATCGACGAGATCAACATCGGCGAGATCCTCAAGGCCGAGGTGCTGAAACGGCTCCGCCAGTTCGGCATCAAGGCGACCATCGTTGCGAAGAACATCGGCTACGAGCTGCGTTGCGCGGATCCGATCCCATACGACATGGAGTACACGCGCGATCTCGGTTACTGCGCCGCCAAGTACCTGTTCGCGGGCGGTAACGGCGTGATGGTCTCAATGCAGGCGGGGCAGTTCGTCCCGATTCCTTTCGCCGAGATGATCGATCACGATAGCGGCCGAGCTCGCGTGCGGCTGCTGGACATACACTCTACGCGCTACAGCATCGCGCGTCGCTACATGATTCGCCTGCGACGGGACGACTTCGAGGATCCTCACGAGCTGGCGAAGTTCGCCGCAACGGCAGGGTTATCGCTCGAGGAGTTCCGCAGCGAGTTCGAGTATCTGATCGCCTCCGAGCCGCCGCCACTCGTGATCGACTCCGAGCGGCACACCCTGATCGAGGACCCCGCCGGACCCGGCGCCCGCGCGACGCAAGTGGTCGAGCATTCAGCCGCGCAGTGAGATAGCCCGCGGCGCCACTCGTTGGTAGCGCGCACCGCGGTTGACATCCCTTCGGCCCGAGCGGAATATCAGCGCATCCCTCCACGGGTAGTTCATTGACCGCACTTGCTCCCCAGAAAGCACTCGGCGACCGCTACACCATCGAGATCGAGATCGGTCGAGGCGGGATGGCGACTGTCTATCGCGCGCGCGACCCGCGGCACGACCGAAGCGTCGCGGTCAAGGTTCTGAACTCCGATGTCGCGGCGGCACTGGGCACCGAGAGATTCCTTCAGGAGATCAAGACAGTCGCGAGCCTGACCCACCCGCACATCGTCCCGGTGCATGATTCCGGCGAGACGGGTGGAGTGCTGTTCTACGTAATGCCGCACATCGAAGGCGAGACTCTACGCGACAGGATCAACCGCGAGAAGCGCTTGCCGGCCGCAGATACGGTGCGGCTGACCCGAACGCTTGCTACAACATTGCCTGCCTTTACGCGCAGGGCGGCCAGGGTGATCTCGCGCTCGATCACCTCGAGCGGGCGATCGAGCTCGGGATGCGCAATCGGGAATGGCTGACGACGGATCCCGATCTCGTTTCGATCAGGGGGAATCCACGGTTTGCGGCGCTTCTCACCGAGGTTCCTGCGGCTTCCTGACGCGCCTACACGGCTGCCATGCCCCCGCCGCCAATCTCCTTCTCTATGGTATAGTGGTTGCCGAGGGTGGGCGGCGGTGGGGATGATGTCGCAGGGCCTCGTAGTCTTCCAGAGTGTTCAACACCAGTGCCACTGACTCCGTCCGTGGGTCAAATTAGCCGGTCCGACTCCGCGCGACCCGGTTCCGAGGGAAAGGGGAAATTGGGAGACCTGTGAGACCCGTGAGTAATTCGATTGGTTGACAACCCCGCAAATTTTCGCTTTGTCTCCGTAATTTTGTAGCTCCAGAAAGCTCGCAGTCTCACAAACTGCCTCGAGAAATCGCGAAATGAGTGCGCCGACCACCCCGGCTGGGGACACCGCGACACCGCTGGAACAACCACACCCCCCGTCGCTTCAGTCTCCTCCCTGCGACGGCGCTGAACATGACCAACATGATCGGCGTCGGACCGTTCATCACGATCCCGCTGCTCATGTCCGCGCTCGGCGGTCCGCAGGCGATGCTGGGTTGGATCGTCGCGCTCGTCAACCCTTAGCTCGACGGTGCCGATCCGTTAGCCACTCGCGACTTCTCGCTGCGGCGCCTGCAATTACTGCCGGCCTTCTCACGTTAGTGCTTGGCTCGCTTGCCTGTCAGCGGCCGGAGCCTCAGCACGATTCCATGTCGGTCAAAAGCGATGCACAAGATCCCTATGTCGCCGAGCGAGCGCGGATGGTTCAGGAGCAGCTGCGCGCGAGGGGGATTCGCGAGAGAACGGTGCTCGCAGCGATGACAAGGGTGCCGCGCCATGAGTTCGTGGAGCCTTCGCTTCGGCATCTGGCGTATGCCGATGGTCCCCTTCCGATCGGCTTCGATCAGACAATCTCCCAGCCATACATTGTTGGCTACATGACGGAGGCAGCGAAAATCTCTCCCGAAGAAAAGGTGCTGGAGATCGGTACCGGCTCGGGCTACCAGGCAGCAATTCTGGCGGAGCTTGCGCGTGAGGTTTACACTATCGAAATCATTCGCGAGCTCGCTGACCGTGCCCGGAATCGGCTTCGCGAGCTTGGCTATACGAATGTCCAGATTCGCGCCGGGGATGGATACGCAGGTTGGAAAGAGCACGCACCGTTCGACGCGATTCTGGTCACTGCTGCCCCAGATCATGTGCCTCAGGCACTCGTGGACCAGCTGGCAGTGAACGGTCGAATGATCATTCCTGTCGGCGCGGGAGAGCAGGAGATGCGGGTGCTCACGAAGACGGCTGCCGGAGTGATCGAGGAGACCACGATGCAGGTGCGGTTTGTACCGCTTGTCCGCCCGGACACAAGACGCCGGTGAGGTAGCGAGTAGCGTGTCGAGAGGACGTTGTGACATTCACGTGGAAGTGACGAGGATGCAGACACTACGTCGTCTTCTAATCCTGCCGGGAATATTCGTCGCGAACAGTGCTCTCGGCCAACCCGCCGATTCAATCCGCAGCTCACTCAGAACCGTAGAGATTCACTCAGGACGCATCGAAACAGTTTTTACCGACGACCGCCACTTCGAGGCGCCGAACTGGTCGCCCGACGGTCGCTATTTCATCGTCAACGGCAAGGGACGGCTTTATCGTTTGAACGCTCGCGGTGAGAAGCGCCTCGAGGAGATTCCAACCGGATTCGCCACGCGCTCCAACAACGATCACGGTATCTCACCCGACGGAAAACGCCTCGTAATCAGCCATCACGCCGACGAGCACATTATCGACCCGAAGGAGGACTGGCTCGCGTCGAGCATCTACACTCTCCCCATCGCCGGCAGCGCGACGCCGGTAAAGGTCACGACGAAGGCGCCGAGCTTCTGGCATGGATGGTCTCCTGACGGAAAGACGCTCGCGTTCGTCGGCCGCCGGGATGGCGAGTGGGACATCTACACGATCCCCGTGGGCGGTGGAGATGAAAGACGCGTCACTACCTGCCGCGGTCTCGATGACGGCCCCGACGACTCGGCCGACGGCAAGTTCATCTACTTCAATTCGTTTTGTAGTGGAAAGATACAGATATGGCGCATGCGCCCCGACGGGAGCCAGCCCGAACAGCTCACTCGCGACGCTTACTCCAACTGGTTTCCGCACCCGTCGCCCGACGGGCGCTGGCTTGTTTTCATCTCGTACCTCGAAGACCAGGGCGAGGACCATCCGTTCGGAAAGCATGTAAAGCTTCGCCTGATGGACCTGCGCGACCGGTCAGTCCGCGATTTGACGCCAGCGTTTTTCGGCGGTCAGGGCACTATCAACGTTCCATCCTGGTTACCGGACAGTCGGCGAGTGGCCTTCGTGGTCTACGCCAGGCGTTAGTGAAGCGTCACGTCTCGATCCGCCGAGGGCTCACATGTATCGTCGAGATTTCGTAGCTACACTCGGTTCAGCTGTCGGGCTCACGCAGCTCGCATGCGCCGCGCGCGCGGCAACGCCAGGGGCCGGCACCCGAAGGCTGCGTCGCGTCGGCGTGCAGCTGTACAGCCTTCGTGACGACGCGAAGCGCGATCTCGAGCGCACAATCGCGGACATCGCCGCCGCCGGTTACAACGACGTCGAGCTGCTCGGCTCGATGAACAACTTCGGAATGTCGCCCGCCGCGCTGCGAGCGGTTCTCGATCGTAACGACCTGCGCGCCCCATCTACCCATGTAAGCGGGAATGCGCTCGACAACATGCAGCGGGAGCTAGGAGACGCGCAGACGCTCGGTCACGAGTATATCACGGTCGCGAGCCTGCCGATTACGAGACCGCCGACGCTCGACGACTATCGCCGCTGGGGTGACCGCTTGAACGAGGCCGGGCGAATTGCGCGCGAGCGGGGCGTCTGGATCGCCTTTCACAACCACGCAAACGATTTCGTCGAGATCGACGGCCAGATTACCTACGACGTCCTCGTTGCGCGAACGGATCCGGCCGTCGTTCGCCTGCAGCTCGACACTGGCAACGTAGCTATGGCAAAGCGCGATCCGATGGATTACATGAAGCGGTTTGGCGACCGCTACTGGCTGTTTCACATCAAGGACGTGCCGCAGCTCGGCGCAACGGCAGACACGGAGCTCGGCAAAGGGATCCTCGACTTCCGTCAGCTGCTTCGCAGCATCGAGCGCATCGACGAGAAGCATTTGTTCGTGGAGCAGGAGACGTATCCGGGCACGCCATTAGACAGTGTGCGCCGCGACTTCGTGTATATCTCGCGACTGCAGTTCTAACGTCGCGCGAGAGGCGACTCGACGAAACGCACCATGCGCATTGCTCTCGCATCGCCTCGCATCGCCTCAAGCCTTGAAGACGGACTGGACAGGATCAAGCGGCTCCAGTCAGACGCAGCTGCCCAGGGCGCGGAGATCGTGTGCTTCCCCGAAGCCTACCTGCCTGGGTTGCGAGGTCAGGATTTTGACCCATTCCCTTATGATCACGTGCAGCAGGAGCGGGCACTGCACGCTGTGGCCCAGGCGGCGCGAGAGCTTGCGATCGCCACCATCCTCGGCATGGAAAGGCTCTCGAACGAGGGACGCCAAATCGTCGCTTACGTCATCAACGCCGACGGCGGCATTCAGGGATATCAGACCAAGAACCAGCTGGATCCGACTGAAGACCAGTTCTATGTGCCCGGGAATACGCGACGACTGTTCGCGATCAATGGAACCAAGTTTGGAATCGCCATTTGTCATGAGGGATGGCGGTACCCCGAAACGGTACGATGGGCGGCGATGCGCGGCGCAAAGATTGTCTTCCATCCTCAGCTCACGGGGACTGAGCGGGAAGGTGTTCGCCTAACGGAGTGGGGCGCAGCTGACGGGCCGTACTACGAAAAAGCGATGATGATGCGCAGCAGAGAGAACACGATCTACTTTGCCAGCGTCAATTATGCTTTGCGCTTCCAGGAATCGGCGACGAGCCTGATCGCCCCCTCGGGCGAGTGCCAGGCGTATTTGCCATATGGGCGGGAAGGCGTGCTGGTGCAGTCTATCGACGTCGGCGAAGCAACCGGGCTTCTGGCCACGCGGTACGCACCCGATCGCTACCGGTAATTGACGGACCAGGTGCCACCTCAGTTCGGAGTGTGAACATGTTCCGCGCCGCAGCTCTCCTGCTCTTCCCCGCTGTGCTGGCTACCGCGCAGACGCCGCGCGCCCGGGAGCTGGGAATCGCCGCAAGCATTGGAGGTACGCCGGGCGCTCTCGATGCGATCACCGACGTGGCCGGAGTCGAAGTCGGGCACACGACGCTCGTGTCCGGCAAGGGCAAGCTCGTTGTGGGGCGCGGCCCGGTACGCACCGGCGTTACCGTCATCCATCCTCGCGGTAAGAACAGCGCGGATCCGGTCTTCGGCGCGTGGGCCACGCTGAATGGCAATGGAGAAATGACCGGAACCACGTGGCTCCAGGAGTCCGGGATTCTCGAGGGCCCGGTGGCGATTACGAATACGCACAGCGTTGGTCTCGTGCGGGACGGAATTCTTCAGTGGCAGGTGTCCCGTCCTGGTCTGCAGCCGTGGGGGTTGCCAGTTGTAGCCGAGACGTACGACGGAGGCCTCAGCGATATCAACGGCTTTCATGTAAAGACCGAGCACGTCATCAGCGCTCTCAACTCTGCGACCCCCGGCGCGGTGCGCGAGGGCTCCGTTGGTGGCGGTACGGGAATGGTCTGCCATCAGTTCAAGGGAGGAATCGGTACGTCATCACGCCGTTTGGAATCTCGCGACGGCGGTTATACGGTCGGCGTTCTAGTCCAGTGCAATTACGGTCTGAGACAACATTTGCGCATTGCGGGAGCTCCCGTAGGTCAGGAGATAACGGATCTCATGCCGTGCGTTGCGAACGCGGACACGACACTCCGGCCGCAGGCAAGGCGATGCGACGGCATCTCGAAGACATCGAGCTCGGTACCGATAACTGCCGAGCAAGGGTCCATCATCGTCGTGGTGGCGACTGACGCTCCGCTGCTCCCTCATCAATTGAAGCGACTCGTAAACCGGGTCGCGCTGGGTATTGCGAGAACGGGCGGCTTCGGTGGGAACAGCTCCGGCGACATTTTTCTCGCCTTCTCGACAGCTAACCCGCGCACCGGCAACGATGGAAACGTGGTAAAGGTCGACATGCTTCCCAATCCGCGAATGAATGCGCTGTTTTACGCGACTGTCCAGGCTACAGAGGAAGCGATCGTGAACGCACTTCTCGCAGCCGAGACAATGACGGGAGCAGACGATTTTCGAGTTTATGCGATGCCCCGCGACCGATTGATGGCCGCACTGAAAAAGTTCGTGCGATGACTTTGTCTCGGACGATGACCTTGACCATCTTTCTCGTCAAATGACCGAACGACGTTTCAACGACGAGGAAGTCGCGGCGATCTTCGAGCGCGCAGCGGAGGCGCAGCACACGAGCCCGCACCATCTCCCCTCGGGTGAAGGGATGACGCTGACCCAGCTTCAGGAGATCGGCCGCGAAGTCGGGATCTCACGCGAGCAGCTTGCTGAGGCCGCGAAGGCCATAGAGCTGGCCGGGCGCCCGACGTCGCGCCAGTTCCTCGGCCTCCCCATCGGCGTTGGACTGACAGTCGATCTCGGTCGAAAGCTTTCAGACGACGAGTGGGAGCGAGTCGTCGTGGATCTGCGCGAGACCTTCGATGCACGCGGGACACAGAGATCAGAAGGCTCATTTCGCCAGTGGGCGAACGGCAACCTGCAGGCTCTCCTCGAGCCTACCCCGACCGGGCATCGGATTCGCCTCAAAACAATCAAGGGCGACGCGCGCGGCATGATTATCGGCGGGCTCGCAATGGTTGGCTTTGCAACTTTTACCCTGATTTCCGCCAGCCTGCGTGGAGCCTTGGGGGATGTCGGTTTCCTGTCGTCACAGGCCCTCCTGGGAAGTGCCGGCGCCGTCATGTTCGGGCTCGGCGCGTTTCGACTCCCGAGCTGGGCAAGGCTTCGCCGGCGGCAGATGCAGGAGGTCGCCGCACGGGCCGCGGTGGTCGCAAGCTCGCCCAACCCGCCACACGCGGAGTGACCGGATGTCTACACATATTCGCGCAGGTTTCATCACGCTGTTCGTCCTGGTCACGGCTTGCTCCGAGGGGGCTCGCGAGTCGCCCGGCGGCACCGACACTCGCGTTGACAGCGACGCCAACGCCGCAGCCGGCGCCGGCATCGATTCGCTGAACACCCGCCTGGTGGACGCATATCGTCGTCGAGACCCGACAGCGTACGGGGCGCTCTACACGGACAGTGCGGTTTTCGAATGGCCGGCGTTCAATACGGTCCGGGGTCCCGCGGGAATGGAAGCAATGGTGCGTACCAATTGGATCGCACTCAAAGACATGGACCTGCAGCTGAATGTCTCGTCGCGAAGGATCGCGGCGAATCACGCGACGGAGTTCGGCGCGTTCCAGCAATCCTGGAGCGACTCCAGTGGTGCACGCGTGACCGAATTTGGTCGATACGTGACCATTCTGGCCCGTGGAGCCGATGGCGGCTGGAAGATCGACCGCTTCCTCGGTTTCGCGGACTCCACCCGGTCCGTCGCTCAGGCGCGGCCGTGAGTGCTGATTCATCATGAGCATTTCTCATCGCATGTTGTTTGCGGCGGCCATGGCATTCGTGCTGGCATGCCGTGTCTCCCCCGCGCCGCCCGCGCCTCCTGCACCGCCCGCCCGGCCTGCCCCACCTGCGCCGCCTGCACCGCCCGCCCCTCCGGCGCTGCTCGCGCAGACTACCGTGCAACCGCTTGTCGCTGCAACGCAGCTCGTGGTAGTGACGACAGCAGGCTGGGACTCGACCTCGGGTGAGCTCCGCCTTTTTGTTCGCGGAAACAGGGATTCATCATGGCGCCGCAACGGAGCGGTAGTGCCGATCGTCGTTGGCCGGACTGGTCTCGCGTGGGGAGTAGGTTTCGACGAGCTCGCCGTCGCCGGCAAGCCGACTGCCGGACCACGAAAGTTCGAGGGCGACGGCCGCTCGCCGGCCGGGGTGTTCCCGCTCGACACGGCATTCGGATTTTCGCCCCGCGACTCGATGCGGTCGGTGCGCCTTCCCTACGTTCAGCTCACGCCAAGAAGTGAGTGCGTCGACGACACCGCCTCTGTGCACTACAACACCGTCGTCAATCGCAACGCCGTGCCGCGCATCGATTGGAAGAGCGCCGAGCACATGCGCCGGATCGCGCAATATCGACTGGGCGTGATTGTCGGCTACAATGCATCGCCGCCGATGAAGGCGCGCGGCTCGTGCATCTTTTTCCACATCTGGTCCGGCCCGCGCTCGACGACGGTCGGGTGCACGGCGCTCGATGCGAGGGAGCTCGAGCGGCTCATGGCGTGGCTCGATCCGCGATCACGACCCGTCGTGGTGCAGGTTCCGGCGGCTGTGTATCCGGTGGTGCGAGCCGAGTGGGGCCTGCCCGCACTCGACGGCTGAAGAATGCGAATCGCGACCCACTAAGCTTTCTCGCCCGGCGGCCGATACGTGATCGACGACGCCTTCTCCAAAGCTGCGAGGGTATCCTCGACAGTGAGGAGAACAATCGTCTGCAAAGAGCTGAGCGCTCCGCCGGCGCTGATCGCCAGCGCGGTGGCTGCCATCGAGACGTTGTCCGGAGCCTCCCACAGGGTGTACGCGTCGTGCTCGCCGAAGGCATACCAGAAGCCGTGCAGCTTTCCCCCGACCGCTTCGATGTACTGCTTCGCCGCGCCACGACGGTCTTCCGGGTTCTTGATGAGCCTCGCCCATGTCGCCGGCGTGTAGCTGAAACGGGTCAGGTAGAACGGCATCGGTCTTCCTCCTTGCTCGAGTGTCTGAATCGGCCTTCGCTCCCCTGCGACTGACTCTCGTCAGCCACCATCGTTCGGACGAGTTGCCTGAAAGTTGTCCGTCATCAACCCGAGCAGCTCGTGGCCCGCCTTCCTGATTTTCTCGAGATAAGGGATGTACTCCTCGCGCCCCGCGTCCTTCATCTGTTCTATCAGCAGCTCCGAGTAGCCAAGGATGTGACCAAGTGGCGTGCGGAGATCGTGGAGCAGATTCGGCGGCAGCATGTGCTGAACCGCCTTCTCTATCTCCGGGGGTAGCTGAACCGCCTGCTCTATCTCCGGGGGCAGATCGCTCATGAGCTCTTTCCTCCGCCCGCGGCTCTCCCCGCGTCAGAGCCGAGGAGCACCTCCATTTTTCCAAGCAGTCGCGACAGCTCGATCGGCTTCGTGTCGTAGTCGTCGCAGCCGGCTTCCAACGCCCTGTCGCGGTCCGTGGACATCGCATGGGCGGTAAGCGCGATCACAGGAATGTGCTTCGTTTCCGCCGCGCCTTTGAGAGTACGGGTTGCTTCCCAGCCGTCGATCAGGGGAAGGCTCATGTCCATCAGAATAAGGTCGGGTGATTCCGATTGGGCCATCGCAACTCCCTGCTGACCGTCCACGGCAATCATGACCTCATATCCCCTTCGCTGTAAGCGGCGCGACAGCATGTCGCGATTCATCTCGTTGTCCTCGACCAACAGGATTCTGGGCATATTCCGTCAGGCAGCGAATATGCGCGGTACGGCATTGTTGTCCAATGCCTCACGCACCTGCTGTAGCAGCTCCTCCTTCGAGTTCCCCTCTTTGTGAAGAATGGTTTCGACATACCCGTTGAGCCGGCGTCGCTCCTTTCCTGTAAGCTCCGCCGCAGTCACTACTACTATAGGAATGGTGCGCCACTCGGGATGATCGCGCACCTTCTCGACGAACTCGAAGCCATCCATTACCGGCATCAGCAGATCCAGAAAGATCAAACTGGGACGGTCGCGCTCCATCGATGCGAGGCCGACCTCACCGTTCTCGGCTTCTGTCACTCGGCAGCCTTCTTTCTGCAGCATCTTCCGCATCGAGGCGCGAGTCATGGAATCGTCCTCGACGACGAGAATCGGGCACTCTGGTGTTGAACAGGAATATCGCTTGAGAATCTTCGACAGCCGGCGCCGATTCACGGGCTTCGTGACGTAGTCCGAGGCCCCGAGTGTGTGGCCTCGCTCCGGGTCGTCCACCATCGTCAGCATGATCACCGGTACCTCGCGCAAACCCGGACTGGCTTTGATCGCCTTCAGGACAGCCCACCCATCCATGTCGGGCATCATCACGTCCAGCGTGATCGCGATGGGAAGCAGCTCGAGTGCGAGACGCAATCCTTCCTCGCCAGTGCTGGCGCAACGTACGCAATAACCCTCCTTGCTCAGAAAGCGCCGCATGAGATCGCGCTGCAACAGGTCGTCGTCGATTACGAGCACGCACGTCGATGGCTCCGGGATTGGATCCGTGCTGCGATCGATCCCGGCTACCACCCGGTCAGGATCTGGAACTTCATCGCCGAGCAGCTCGGGCCTCGCTTCGTGGACGATTGCCGGCAGCTTGATTGTAAAGATGCTGCCCTGGCCAGGAACGCTGCTCACCGTCACGTCGCCGCCCATCATCTGGCAGAATCGCCGCGTGAGCGCGAGTCCCAGTCCCGTGCCTCCGAACTTGCGGGTGGTCGACGCGTCAGCCTGCGTGAAGTCCTGGAACAGCCTGACGATCTTGTCGGGACTGAGGCCGATGCCCGTGTCGGCGACGCGAAACGAGATCCAGTCCGCGTCATCCATCGCTTCCCTCGATGCGTTGAGCGTGATGGACCCGTCGTGGGTGAACTTGGCGGCATTCGACAGAAGGTTGAAGAGCGCCTGCCGCACCTTGACCTGGTCCGCGCGCATTCCGCCGAGATTGTCGGCGCGCTCGATGTTCAGCTTGTTGGAGTTGTTCTCCACCATCGGCTTGATCGTAGCGGCGACATCGTCGATCAATGCCTTCAGATCGAAGTTTTCGAGATACAGCTCCATCTTGCCGGCTTCGATCTTGGACAGGTCCAGGATGTCATTGATGAGCGCGAGCAGATGCTTGCCTGACACGGTGATCTTCTCGAGGTCCGCGCAGAAAGAATCGAGCTCCCGATCGCTTGCCTCTTCCTGCAGCATCTCGGAGTAGCCGACGATCGCGTTGAGCGGTGTCCGGAGCTCGTGGCTCATGTTCGCGAGAAACAGGCTCTTGGTCCGGTTCGCAATCTCCGAGGCCTCTTTCGCCTTGGCTACTTCTTCTTCCGCACGCCGGCGCTCGGTGACGTCTTCCATTGCGAGGACGAGCAGCTCCCCGTGGTGCCCCGCCTGAAGCTTTCGGGCGTTAAGGAGCATCACCCTCCGACCGAGTGCCGGAAAGTCGTGCTCGAGCTCGAAGTCGTTGAACACTGAGCTCTTCGGCACGATGTCCTCGAGGAGTGTTCTGAGCGCCGGGATATCCCATTGGCCGTTGCCCAACTCGTAGATCAGGCGATTTTCCGTTTCGTCCGGTGAAACCTTGAACGTCTGGTAGAACGCCCGGTTTCCGGATTGCACGCGCAGCGTCGTGTCGAGGATGAGCAGCGGCTCCCGCACCGTGTCTACGATGTCCTGAGCGTATGTCTCGATCGCTCTCAGGTCGGCCTCTGAGCGCCGCCTTTCCGTGACGTCTTCCATCGCGAGGACGATGATTGCGGAGTGGCTTCCGGCGCGCAGCTTTCGGCCGTTCAGCAGCATCACACGACGCCCGATTATCGGGAAGGTATGCTCCAGCTCGAAGTCGTTGAACACAGAGCTCGTCGGGATGACGTCCTCGAGCAGTGTTCGCAGGTCGGGGATGTCCCACTGACCGTTGCCAAGCTGGTAGATGAGCTGGTTTTCGGTTTCTGCGGCGGAGACATGGAACGTCTCGTAGAACGCGCGATTTGCGCTCTGCACGCGGAGATTCGTGTCGAGCATCAGAAGCGGCTCGCGGACGGTGTCTACAATGTCCTGCGCGTACGTTTCGATGTCTTCGACGAACGGCACTTGAGTCATGACTACCTCTAGGTCATTTGAATCTAGCCTAATCCAAGGACGAACTGTCCTTTTCCGTACGTTTGCGCCGCCGCGGGGGCGGGAGAACGGCTTGACAAAACGGCGGGAAGATCCCTGTCCTCCCCGCCGTTTAGCTATTTCAGCTGGTGCCCGTGCTCTCCGAGGGCAACAGTGTACGTCGCACCGGGAGCGCACTTAACCGACGCGTTGGTCGATGTGAAGATTCCGCGTGGATTGCCTTTCCACAGCCACACGTGCAAGTCGTAGTGGCGAAGGCTTGCTGGCATGATCGGCTCGTGCCCATCCATTGGACCGTAAAGCGTCTGCCCGAAAATCGTCGGCGCCTTGCCACCGGCAGCTTCTACCGGCATGAACCACTCTGCCGCGGTGAGCACGAGCTTGTCGCCAACCTGCTCGTAGATGAGCACCTGCGGCTTGGCGGGATCGAGCACCGGGCCGATGTTGGCCGGGTTCAGGAAATGAACACCCATCGCGCCGGGTGGATACTCGATTGGTCCGTCCTTCGCACCTTTGGGGAAATCAATGCACGCGACGGTCGAGAAGTATCCGTCCCTCACCGCGACGAGAGGGTCGCTGTATTTCGCGAGCGCGGCTTTGGCTGCCTGAAGGTCGGGCGACAGAGCTGACACCGCGGTTGCCTGGGCATGCGTCGTCGATGGCGACACGACGACGAAAGCTGCCGAAGCGAGTAGGAGTGCGGCTGAGTACCACCTGTTGGTCGAGCTGAAATGCATAATGTCTCCGATGAATTGCGGGTTCACTTGAATGACTTGCTAGCCCTAGAATGGAGAAGTGTTCAAAGGGCGTCAACTAGGGCAGCCCGGCCTGCTCCAGGGAAGGAGCTGTCCTGAGGCTTGATCATGAAACTCAGCCCTCTTCTTCTGGCTTCTCCTGCCTGCGTAGTTCTAGGTTTGTAGCTCTCGGCATTTCCCCAAGGAGGGCGATCTGAACTTGAACTTGTCATTGGGGGCGCACAGCGGAACGCACGTCGACGCGCCGTTGCATTTCATTCGCGACGGCGCTTCCATAGAAAGGCTCGCACTCGAGGCGTTCATCGGGCCTGCTCGCGTGTTCGATATACCGGAAAGCGTGCAGTCCATCGACGCCGCGGAGCTCAACCGGCACACGTGGCGCAATGCCGAGCGAGTGATCTTCCGGACGAGGAGCTCGGTGCGAGGGTGGATGAAGGAATCGACGTTTCATCGCGACTTCGCCTTCATCACGCCCGATGCCGCTCAGGTGCTCGCCGACGCCGGTGTAAAGCTGGTTGGCATCGACTACATCTCGGCGGAGAAGTTCGGCGCGCCGGCGCCTGTCACGCATCGGATCCTGCTCGGCAAAGGCATTCCGATCGTCGAGGGACTGGCACTCGAGACGATGCAGGCCGGTGACTACGATCTGATCGTGTTACCGATGAAGCTGGCGGGAAACGAAGGCGCACCTGCCCGTGCGGTCATGCGGAAAGTCGCGCGTTAGACGGGTCGTCTCCAGGCAGGCTAAGCAGGAGAGTTGCTGCTTCGGCGTGACTTGAGGATCGCTGCCGCGGTAGTCGCGGCAACCACTGCGAGCAGAAAGACTGCGAGCAGAAAGACTCCGAGTCGAACAGCGTCAACCTCGAAGTGCGCGGTGACGATCTTCCGTGTGAAGGCAACGGTGGGAGCCGAGCCGGTGGTATCCCGAATCCACTCGGACCTTAGCTGCTCGGGCACGCTGTATCGCCGTTCAATGTCCTCGATTCTCTCCTGCCACTCCCGGGCTGTAGACGTATCACCCTTTGACACTCGTGCCTGGAAGGCAGTCTGCTGTCGAGCAGGTATGGCGAGTGAAGGACGGGCGTAAATGGCTGCGGAGGGTATGCCCCAGCTGACCGTATCCAGGACTGTGGCCGGCGGTGCACCCGGGACATCGAAGGTCATGCGCATGACAATCGCTCGAGCGGTCCACGGAGGATGAAGCGCAATCAGGGCGGCAATCGCGGCACCACTCGCGAGGATCATCCGGCGTGACATCGAGGAACGGATCATGAACTAGTCCGTGAAACATAGCGCCCGCACCGTATTGACTCGGGTGGTGCCGGGATTGGTATCACTCCAGGCTGCCGGGTGGTGCAGATCCCGAATCTGTCGTCCGCGAGGTCCACCCTTACCAGTTACCGCGCTGGGAGTCCGTTGCATCTCAGTAGCGCCGCAGCGTCACCTCGTGGCCAGCTGCTCCGCGACTTCACGATGGAAATTCACAATCACCTCCAGCCGCGTGTTTGCCGGCTTCAGCAGCACCGGAAGCTGGCCGGAGAATCCAAGCGCGGATCTCGAATGACCCCTTATAGTTGTTTGCTCGCTCGCGGTGCCATAGCCCGACTACATCGGCGCCCGCTCCGCAGCGAGTGACGCACCTGGCCTGGTCGTAAGAATTGTCTGCAAATCCTGCCCTGCCTCACCGAGGTAACTATGTCGCTGCTACAACGCTCTGGTCTACTCCTTCTCGCAACGGGCTTGCTCATCCCAGCGATTATCAGAGGACAGGAGCCGTGGACCGTGAAAGTCTACTCCACGATGAATCCGCTTCCGATCGGCACGTGCGCTGCGGTGCGCCTGGAGATCAGAGATCCCAAAACACGCGACATTCCCAGGAATCCTTCCGGCAAGTATGTCACGATCACCGATTTCGACATGTCGGTGACGGCGGACGGCGGAGCGGTTGCGGCGCAATGGCAGGATCCTTACCACCTGCTGGCGTGCGGCTGCCAGCGCGGAACGGCTGGGAGTAGCGCGGTGGTCACGGCGAAGTATCCTGCGCGTGCTCTGGCGCAAGCATCGCGTGTACCGGGCGTCTCCGTGGAAGCTGCGGGGAATTTTTCACTTGCGAGAGCGCTCAGCGCGTCCGATCCGCCAAGCTGCGCTGTGCAGAGCGCCGCCGCCGCTATCCCCGGGACAGGTGCAACGCCGATAACCGGAGTTACGCGTCCTCAGGCCGGTACGATCGCGCGGTCACCAACACCAGCACCAGCGCCCGCGTCCCCCGCGTCGGCGCCAACCGCGGTGACGGCGTCCTCGCCAGCGAGCGGCACGCCGCTCGCCCCTGTCGCCAAGCAGCCAGTCGGGGGGAAAACGCCGGTATCCACTGAAGTTGTCAGCGGCCCACTGCCCGTAGCGCCGACCGGTGGCAAGGTCCGAATGCCACCACCGGCCGCACCGCGTCCGGTGGTCCCGATCAACCCTTCGGGTTTCACCGCCCAGGAGACGAGTCAGGGCGTGGTGCGGCTTTCGTGGCAGCCCGTGAGCGGCGCGTCCTACTATGTGCTGCTGGGACCCGGGTTGCCCCTGGGCGGCGTCAAAGTCGGCCTCGGCAAATCGGGCGTCCCGCAAATAGTGCACACTGCGACTGGCGTTCGACACGGCAATCAGGAATGGGCAGTGGCCAGCTACTATGACCCCGGCCCGGTCTCTACGCCCGCAGCGGCGTTTCCAAGGGTTACGCTGAACGTTAGCCCCCCGGTGCCGGTCAATCCCTCAGGGCTCGCGGCCGTGCAGACGGCCACGGGTCAGGTCCGGCTGTCATGGCAGCCGGTCGACGATGTGTCTTACTACATGGTGACGGGACCCGGCTCGACCGACGGTGGCGTTAGAGTTGACGCCGCCACGTCTGGCTTTGGCGCCAGCGACGGGAAGACGGTGATTCAGTCTGACGTGGTACTTGCCGTGACGCAGGTTCCAGGCGGAAACCACGAGTGGTCCGTGGGGAGCTACTATGATCCCGGGCCAATATCGTCGGCGGAAACATCATTCCCGAGAGTTTCACTTAACGTCACACCGCCCATCAATCCGTCCGGGTTTGCCGCGGTGCAGGTTGCTCCGGGTCAGGTCCGGCTCTCATGGAAGCCTGTCAGTGGCGTGTCCTACTACATCGTGACGGGGAGTGGCTTGGGCCTGGATGGAACGCGCGTCAGCCCCCCCGCTTTTGGCGCCAGCGGCGCCGGTGGGACGGTGGCTGAACCCGACCTGGAATTCATCGTGAACGCGGTGGGCCTCTCAACGTGGCAGGTGGGCAGCTATTTCGATCCTGGTCCGCTCTCGACTCCCTTCAACGACTTTCCAAGAATCACGTTCTTTGTGACGGGCCCAGCGAAATGATGTTGGCGTGAGCGATCACGTAAGCACGCCTGTCGCGATCATCATTTCGGTGCTCGTGATCCGCGGTTTCCTCCTGCTCTCCATAGGGCGGTTGCGGAGAATGCACGTGGCGTAGGCACCGTCAACGCGCTGGAGCCCGATCGCATCGTCGGGCCCATTTTGAAAACGCTGGCTCGGCCTGACCACGCATTGTAGGTTAGCAGCCGCCCATGCAAACCCGCCTCGGTACCGCGCTTGAAGGCCGCTACACAATCGACCGCGAGATTGGCGTGGGCGGGATGGCTACGGTCTACCTCGCGCGCGACGTCAGGCACAACCGCAGGGTCGCGCTCAAGGTTCTGAACCCCGAGCTCGGTGCCGTGCTCGGCGCATCGAGGTTCCTCGCCGAAATCGAGGTGACGGCGAATCTGCAGCACCCGAACCTCCTGCCGCTATTCGATTCCGGCGAGGTCGACGGGCTGCTGTTCTACGTGATGCCTTACGTGGAGGGCGAGAGTCTCCGTGTGCGCCTCGACCGCGAGAAGCAGCTTCCGGTGGACGAGACCGTCAGCATTGCATCCGCAATCGCAAGCGCATTGGGCTACGCGCACCGGCACAACGTGATTCATCGCGATCTCAAGCCCGAGAACATCCTGATGCAGGAAGGGCAACCGCTTATCGCCGACTTCGGGATCGCGCTGGCGGTGAGCAATGCAGGCGGTGCGCGCATCACGCAGACGGGGCTGAGTCTGGGCACGCCGCAGTACATGAGTCCCGAGCAGGCGACGGGTGACCGGGTAGTCGACGGTCGCACGGACATCTACTCGCTCGGCGCAATTACATATGAGATGCTCGTGGGTGATCCGCCGCACGTGGCGAGCACTTCTCAGGCGATCATCGCGAAGTTGCTGACGGAGAAACCCGCGAGCGTGCGCGCGAGCCGTCCGAATGTGCCACCGCATGTGGATGCAGCCATCGGATGCGCACTGGAGAAGCTCGCAGCCGACCGGTTCACGACGGCTAAGGAGTTTGCCGACGCGCTCGAAGGCAAAGGCGCGATCGCTACATTGGCCTCGTATCAACCGTCGCCAGTCAAAGCTGCAGTTAGCCGAAACTCGCGCATTCGGGAAATCGCTGCGTGGTCGCTCGTGGGCGCACTGGCCGCCTGGCTCGGCTGGCACTACTTGAGACCGCAGGAGCGCCTCGATGCCCCGGTCATTCGCGCCAACTTCGACCTGCCGGCCGGGGCCCGCATCAACGATGCGATGACCGGCACGACGATCGCCGTGTCACCTAAGGGAGATATGATCGCTTTCACCTCGGTAACCGGGGTGAGCCGCCGGATGTACGTGCGGCGCATCAACGAGATCGCAGCGCGGCAGGTTTCGGAAGCGGCAGGACGCAACCTCACTTTCTCGCCCGACGGCCGCTGGGTTGCCTTCACCGAAGGCAACGTGCTCAGGAAGGTCTCGGTGGACGGTGGGCAGATCAGCACTGTCGGGACGACTGGCAGCGCCGTGCCCTACGGTCTGAGCTGGAGCAAGTCCGGCATGATCTACGTCGGGTCGTTCAGCGGAATGTGGGCCTTGCCGGAGACTGGCGGGGAAGCGCGGCGCGTGAACACCGATTCCAGCGCCCTGCGGAGTGGAAAACGTTGGCCGCTCGTCCTGCCCGGTGGAAAAGCAATCGCATACGTCGCTGCAAGCAGTCCCTCCCAACCACAGCGGCTCGCTGTGATGACGCTCGAGGGCGGGAAGATCGAGGAGTTCGACCTGAGTGTCGCAATGCCGCTGGGAATGCTTGGCGACCAGCTCGCTTATGTCTCACCGTCGGGCGGCCTGATGGCGGTTCGCTTTGACAATTCCGCGCGTCGGCCGATAGGTGATCCTATTCAGCTGGACGAGGGAGTGCTCCTCGATGCGACGGCCGGAGCAAAGGCATCGCTCTCTTCCTCCGGGACCCTGGCATATCTCAGCGGGCGCGCACAGTTCCAGCCGGTACTCGCCGCCTCGGGCGGTCCGGCGCCCACCGCACTGATTCGCGAGCCCGGCAACTATGGCACTCCGCGTTTTTCGCCTGATGGCGGGCGCGTCGCGATCTCGGTCGTCGGCAATAACACGACCGATATCTGGATCTACAACGTTGCCCGAAACACGTTCACACGCCTCACGAACGAGGGTGCCAACATTCGACCTGAGTGGACCCCGGATGGACGCCACGTGATCTTCATTTCGGCGCGCACGAACAAGACCGGGATCTGGCGCCAGCCGGCTGATGGAAGCGGGCCGGCAGAGCTCCTTTACCAGCCCGAGGTCGAGCCGTTCGAAGCGGTCATGTCGCCGGACATGAAATGGCTCCTCGTTCGCACGTCTCCCGGCGCGAAGTACCCGCGCGACATCCTCGCCGTGCCGCTCACTGGCGAGCGAACTGTCGTTCCGCTGGTGACCGGACCTGAGACGGAGAGCATGCCCCGTTTGTCGCCGGATGGGAAGTGGCTTGCCTACCACTCGAATGAGAGCGGTCGCTTCGAGATCTATGTGCGGCCGTTCCCGGGAAGTGGCGCGCGAATACAGGTGAGCGACGCTGGCGGCTCGGAGCCACTGTGGGGCCGCTCGGGCCGGTCACTGTACTATCGCACCCAGCTCGGTGAGGTGGTCGAGGTCGATGTGACGACGGGCGCCGAATTTTCGATCGGCGCTCGAAAGGTCGTTCTTACCGGCGACTATCTCACCGACTCTTCACACCCCAATTACGACATCGCGCCCGACGGACGCTTCCTGATGCTCAAGCGCGCAGGCGCCGAGTCGCAAACCATCGTCGTGCACAACTGGGGCGCGGAGCTGCGGGAGAAAACGGCCGCCAGGAAGTAGCGCCGCCTCCGCTCACCAGGGAATCTGAGGCGACCGATAGTAATTGACGCCGAGAAAATTCCATCTCGGCGCGTGCGTCGCGATTCGCGTTCTGAAACTCTCCCAGTTTCGCGCGCTCTGCGGCGTCCACGCGACCTCCGCGAGCGCTGGCAAACGCGGCATGGCCAGATACTGCACCGCCGTCAGGTTACGCACCGTTTCCGACCAGATCGGCGCCTCGACGCCGGCGATGTTCGCTTCCGTCACGCCCTTCATATATGTCGCGGGATCCCAGTCGTACGCATCGCGCACTTCGATGAGGGCCGCCCACGTGAGCCCGAGCTGCGTTGTGCTGTCGTACTTCATATCGAGATAAGTCCGCTTGGCAGGTGACATGAGGACTTTGGCGCCGTACTGCACCGCGGCGGCGGCAACCGTATCCGTCGCCCACGCCTGCGAAATTGTCGTCGGGTGCAGGCGCGCGTGCGAGATCTCTTCCCATCCCACCATGTGCTTGCCGTATCGCTCGACGATGTCCTGCGTCCGCTCGACAAATTTCGAGTACTCCTCCTTGGTCAGAATCGGATTCTCGTCGCCTCCCATGTGGAAATAGCGGCCGGGGGTCAGTGCGGCGATCTCACGCACCACGTCGTCCACGAACGCATACGTCTCTTCCTTGTTCGCGCAAAGCGTGCTCCAACCGACTTCCGTTCCGGTGTACACGAAGGGGCCGCGCTTGCTGCAGCTCAGCTCGGGATATCCGATGAGCGCCGCGTTGATGTGCCCCGGCAGGTCGATCTCGGGGACTACCGTGATGTACCGCTCCTGCGCGTACCGCACGATGTCCGTGTACTCCGCCTGCGTGAGATATCCGCCAGGACCTCCACCAACCTGGGTCGCGCTGCCCATGCCAACGAGCTTCGGGCGCGACTTGATCTCGATGCGCCACCCCTGGTCGTCGGCGAGGTGGAGATGGAGCACGTTCAGCTTGTACAACGCGAGCAGATCGACGTACTGCTTGATCTCGTCGACGGTGAAGAAATGGCGGGCAATGTCGAGCATCGCTCCGCGCCAGGAATAACGCGGTCGATCGGTGATCGAGACCGCGGGAACCGTCCATGCGACTTTCGAAAGCGACATGTCGGATTCGATCTGGGGCGGCAGCAGCTGTCGCAGCGTCTGCACGCCGTGAAACAATCCGGCTGCCGCGCTGGCAGTGATGCGCACTGAATCGCGCGACACCGTGAGCTGATATCCTTCGGGGCCGAGCGCGGCGTCGCTTGCCAGGCGGAGCGCGATCGCACCTGGAGCGGGCGCGCCACTGCTCGATATTGGAACCGCGAACGCTGTCGCGGGCCGTAACAGCGAAGCCAGCTGACTCGCGACGCGCAACACTTCTGCGTTACCGGCGTCGACGACAATACTCGTTGAGCTCGCGAGCGTGAACGCGTCGCCGCCGGCGAGCGTCATGGATACCGGTTGCGGTACGACGCGCGGAGCCACGGGAGCACGCACCTGCGCCGGCGCGGGCGGCGGTGCCGCGCCTTGCCTCGCAGGAGCACACGCGACAAAGGGTCCGGTGGAAAGAACGAGAATGGCAAATCGAACCGTCAATGCTCGCATGTCAGTCATCGTGTGGGTGTTGAGGGAATCGGCGCCCTAACGTAGGGTTCCTCCTGGCATGCGGTCCAGTATCCACCAGCTGCCGCCGCAGGAGAACCGCGGCTTGCGTCGGTGTCGATCGAACTGAGCAAAAGACTGAGCTTGACTCCTAATTAGTACAGGTGTAGTATTACACCTGTACGAGACACCTTGGAGCGGTATGAAGGAACTCCGGCTCACTGAGCTTCAGCTCGAGATCATGGCCGTGCTCTGGACGAAAGGCTCGGCAACCGTGGCAGACGTCCATGCAGCCGTGGGGGTCAAACGAGGCCTGGCAGCAGCCACCGTCGCGACTCTGCTCCGCCGCCTGGAGAAAAAAGGCGCCGTTGCGCACGAGACTGAGGGTCGGCAATTCGTTTACGAGGCGTTGATAACCTCTGCCGCCGCGCGTCGGTCGATGCTCAGCGAAGTCGCGGAGAGGCTGCTGCCCGCCGACGTACCCGCCCTGATCAACCAGCTACTGGCGTCGCACAAAATCGGGGCTGAAGAGCTCGCGCAGGTGAAGAAGCTGATCGAGGAGAAAGAGCGGCAGGAGCGCAAAGCACACAAAACGCTCGGCGAATGATGTCCCTCGAGTCGCTGTCGTTCTTCGTTATTTACGCATGCGCATCGGTGGCCGCCTGGCTCGCTACCTATATGACGCACAGCACGCTGATCATCGGCGGCTTGTGGCTGATTGATCGGCTGCGCACACCAGGACGCGATGTTCAGGAAGTTACGTGGAAGCTCGCGCTGATCAGCGGCGTGGTCACGGCCACGATAGCTGTAGCGACCGGTCTTCAGCCGTTGAGCGGCAAGTACGAGACTGCGTCCGTCGTCGAAGCGAGCTGGCGCGCTGCCCCGAACACTTCTCCGCTGCTGCGCCTGCTGCCGACAATCATCGTCGCGGCCTGGATTCTCTACGCGTCGTTCGTGCTGCTGAAGGTTGCGTACGTCACGACGCATGCGCGACGCTCCCTCGGCCCTCGCTCGGACGCGGACAACGCAACACGTGAGCTGGTAGCACGCGTTGCGCAGAAGATGCGCATCACCGACACCGTTCGCGTCACCGTTTCCGAGGAGCTCGCCAGTCCCGTAATTCTCGGCACGTCGGAAATCACGTTGCCCCGCAGAGTTCTCGAGGAGTTCACGCCCGAGGAGCAGCGCAGCGTGATCGGGCACGAGCTCGCGCATCTCGCGCGACGCGATCCGTGGTGGCTGATGCTGGCCGCGACCATCGAATCGCTTTTTTTCTTTCAGGTCTTGAACAGGATGGCCCGAATGAAGTGGCAGGAGCAATCTGAGTATCTGTGTGACGAGCTTGCGGTGCGCGCGGAAGGTTCGCCTCTGCCACTCGCTCGTTCACTTGCGCGAGTCGCCGAGTGGTCGCGCGGGGATATACCTCAACTTCTGGCCCCCGCGCTGGCGGAGCAGCCCTCGACGCTCCTCGGTCGCGTTCAACAGCTGATCGAAAGGGACAAAGGCGTTCGCATGACGTCGCGCACCACGTTCATCTCCCTTGCCGCCGCCCTGTTGCTCGCAGTATTAGGTGGATCGCCTGCGTTTGCGCCCGGCTCCGTGCGAGGATGGGGGAAGCCCGTGTTTCACTGGTCCGGCGTTTTGTCCGCTGGTCAGTCGATCGAGGTACAGGGCGTGATGGGAAGCATCCACGCGGTCTCGACCGAAAGCGACAGCGTCACCGTGCGAGCTACACGGCACGGTCGGTCGACTAACCCCGATATTCGCTTCGAGGTGGTCCGCACGAAAAAGGGCGCGACAGTTTGCGTTCTGTACCCGACGCCTGCTGCTCATCCCGCGAACAAATGCCAGCCTGGGGCGCGCGGTCAGTTCAACACGCGGGCGAACGACGTCGAAGTGGAATTTGCGGTCTCGGTGCCCAGGGGAGTCGGCCTCTTCGCGTCGTCAGCGACAGGCGACATCACGACAAACCTGCTGAGCGGACCGGTGTCAGCTTACTCGAGCAGTGGCAGCATCAGCGTGGCAATGGCTGCCACCGATTGGGTGGGCGTGCGTGAGCTCGAGTCGAAGAGCGGCAACGTGAAGGTCTCGCTTCCGCGGAGCGCCGATCTAAACGTTGCGGCGGAAACGCGCACGGGTACGATCAAGTCGGACTTCGCAATCGGGCAGCGTCGGGAATCTTTCCTCTCCCGGCTGAGGCTGCGCGGAAGTCTGGGCACAAGTGCACGCGGTGTGATCGGCCGCGGCGGTCGTGAGCTCGTTCTCTCGACCATCGCCGGCAACATCGCAATTACAGCCAACTAACAATCTTCAAGACGGTGTGAAATGCGCACACTCCAGCGCGAGCTGTATCTAACAACGACGTTTTTCACTCTGATTGCGGCCCCTGCCTTCGCTCAGGTGCCGTCACCCGACGCGGATTCGTTCCGGATCACGGTCCGCGAAAACCGGATGAAGAAGAACAGCCGGCCGCTTTCTCTTGCAGCTCTTCGGTTCGCGGGGACGGGTGCAGAGAAAGGCATACCTCTCATCTATGTATCGGGCGGAAGCGGCGCGGGGACATCCGCCGTTCGCGGAGCACGCCGGCCATTCTTCGAAGCTCTCCGCGAGCTCGGCGACGTTGTGGCTTTCGACATTCGCGGAACGGGACGCAGCACACCGCGGCTGTCCTGCAACGTGCAGCTCGGACTGGACATGACGGTTCCGCTCACACGTGCCGCGCTGATCACTGCGACGCGCGGCACAAACAAGCGATGCGCGGATTCGCTGCAAGCGAAGGGGTTTGACCTTTCTGGATACAATGCGCGTGAAGTCGTCGCAGATATCGACGAGCTTCGCAGGCACCTCGGCGCCGAGCGCATCCGGTTGTTCGGGACGAGCACGGGGACTCACATCGTGCTCGAGTACGTGCGCGAGCATCCGGAGCGAGTCGCGTCCGTTTTCCTCGCCGGCACCGAAGGTCCCGGGCAAACTGCTCATCTACCCGGCGGCATGGACACGGCGGTCATGACACTTGCTGCGGGCAAGCCTCAGATCGTCGAGCTGATGCGATCGGTATTCACCACGCTCGATGGCAGCCCCGTCACAGTCGACGTGAAAGGCGCGAAGGTCGGCATCGGCGGCTACGACGTTCGCGTGTTCGTTGCCTCGACGCTTGGCGATCGCAAGCAGATGGCGATGCTCGAGCCGCTGTTTGGTGCGATGAAGTCGGGAAATTACGGGAACGTGGCCGGTCTCAAGCTGCAGGCGTTGAATCAGCCCTTCCAGTCCCCGTGGGAATCACTTCACGATTGCCAGGCCGGGACGTCACGCGCGCGCCACAGCCAGGTGGAAGCCGAGGCTAAGACCGCGCTGCTCGGCTACGCGACGCTCGATTTCGAGGAAGCATGTGACGGATGGGGAGCTCGTTCGCTGCCCGAGACATATCGAAGGCCAGTCAGATCAGCCGTGCCCGCTCTGTTTATAAGCGGGACGCTGGACGGGAGGACGCCCGTTGCGAACGCCGACGAGGTGCGAAAGGGCTTTCGGAATTCGGCCCACCTGATTGTCGATGGGGCGTCTCACGGCGACGACCTGTTCATTTCAACTCCGGCTATCCTGGAGGCCGTGCTGGCCTTCGCCCGGAGGCCATACGCCTCGGTTAGGCGGGCGAGAGCGCGGTAGTCCCTTGTAGGCAGGAAACTGAAGCAAAATCAAGTCTTTACATGCGGACCGGAACAGCTCTGAAGCGGGCTTAACTCGCGGCGCCGTAAGTATTTACAACGGGGCCGGAAAGCGTTAAACTTATGGATTGGAAAACAGAACGGTCGCTTTTCAACGGAGAGCTTTTACTAGTCATCTCCGTTGAAAAACTGCGTCCGTTGACCCAACTCCCCGTCGAACGGGGTAAGGAGAGGAATGATCCAGCGAAAATACCTTCAGAACGCATTCATCGGTGGAGTTGCTGTCGCGTTTGGGAGCACCCAGGTAATTCCGGCCGCCCGCGAGCGCGGCCCGGTTGCAACCTCGGCAATCTCGATCGTGAGCGGCGGTCTTTTCGCTTCGGACACATTGAAGCCGATCGTTCCGTTCGCCCCGACGGTCAGCGTTTCGCCAGTTACGATTGCTCTCGGCGCGTTCCAGAGCGTCGTCCGTCCGTTGAGTCATTCGCGCGCGCTAGCCGATGCGTTCAAGAGCTATTTCGCTTACAAGTCCGCGCATCCTGATCAGGTCAGGAAGCCGTTCCTCTACTTCGTCGATTACGGTCTGCCGAGCACCACGCCGCGCGGCTATGTGTTCGACATGGAATCGCTCAAGATCGTAGATGGGCCGTTCATGGTCGCGCACGGTCGCGGCTCCGCTCCGAACCGCAGTGGAATTCCTACCCGCTTCTCGAACGCCTACGGGAGCTATGCGACATCGCTCGGCTTGTACTTGGCTCAGGAGACCTACGCGTTCCACGGCAAGTCCGGTGGGAGAGCGTATGGCTCGATCGGCCTCAAGCTTCAGGGAGTCTCCGAGGGTTTCAACGACAACGCGCGGGTCCGGAAAGTCGTCGCGCACGGCGCGCCGTATGTGACGCCAACGAAGGCCGGCCGGAGCGAAGGCTGCCCGGCAATGGAGCCGGCCCGTGCCCAGAGGCTTCTCCCCAAGCTCGCGAACGGAGCAATGGTTTTCCTTTTTGCGCCGAACGAACAGTGGATGGAGAGCGATCCCTGGGTGACTGCCAGCGCGGAGTAACAATAGCTCAACCCCGGAACTACACAGATCCGAGTGTAGTTCCTGGCGGTTTTTGTTTCTGCTGCGCTGCACTGGCGTTGCCCCCACGACACTGAAGCGGTAGAGTTTGGAAGTCGCCGGTTTGGCGTGGACACTACCTCGCGGAGGACGTCGTTATGCAACGGTTCCCCTCGTTTCAAATCACCGGTTTTGCCCTGTCGGCCCTCGTGCTTGCCGCATGCGCTGACAAGCAGGAGGCTGCCGACACCGACACCGCCGCTGTCGCGGCAGCGGAGACTACCGCAGTCGCCGCACGGTCGCTCTACGATCGCCTCGGTGGGAAAGAGGCAATCACCATAGTGATCGACGACTTCGTTGCCAATGTTGCGGCCGACAAGCGCATCAACGCGCGCTTCGCGAAGACTGACATTCCACATCTCAAGCAGATGCTGGTCGATCAGGTGTGTCAGGCAACCGGTGGTCCATGCACGTACACCGGAAAGAGCATGCGGGATTTACACGCCGGCATGAAGATCACCGAGGCCGAATTCAATGCGCTCGTCGAAGATCTGACGCAGAGTCTCGACAAACACAATGTGGGTCAGCAGGAGAAGACGGAGCTGCTCACGGCGCTCGGCGGGATGAAGGGAGACATCGTCGGCGTATAGCCGACGGTGTCGCCTCGCGACACGGTTGTGATGGCCATCGAGACCGCCCGTCTGCAGATGATTCCGTACACGCCGGAGCAGCTGCTCGCGTTGATCGACGACGTTCCGGAATTCGAGAGGAAGATGGGACTCACGGCCGCAAACGGGCTTCGCGATTTCATCATCTCTGATGAAGTGTCGCCTGCGTGGATCGAGAGCCTTCGCGCGTCCTCGGACCCAGACCCCTGGACGTACGGCTTCGCTGTCGTCGATCGGGAAAGTCGTTCGGTCGTCGGCAGCGCCGGATTCAAGGGTCCGCCCAACGAGGACGGCATGGTCGAGATCGCGTACGGCATCGTGCCGGATTGCGAGGGACGCGGTTACGCCACAGAGGCTGCGGCCGCACTGGTGGACTTCGCGAGCGAGGATAGTCGAGTGCGTCTGATCCGGGCACACACGCTGCCCACGGCCAACGCCTCGACGCGCGTTCTCACGAAATGCGGCTTCGAGCACACCGGCGAAGTCGTCGATCCCGACGATGGACTCGTTTGGCGGTGGGAGCGAGGGAAGGAAGGAACCTGACAGCGCCTACAGTCGAGGCCATCCGCGCAAACCGCGCCCGGCTCGGTGATTTCATAGTCACCACACCTGTCCGGCATCTGGTCGACGACGCCGTCGCGGCTGCTGTGGGCGCATCGACGCAGCTCTGGCTCAAGGAAGAGCTCTTTCAGCGCACGGGGAGCTTCAAGCCGCGCGGTGCTCTCTCGGTGATGCTCGACCTCGACGAAGCAGCGCTCGCGCGTGGAGTTACCGGCGTATCGGCCGGAAATCACGCCATTTCACTCGGCTACTGCACACGCATTCTTGGAAGCACTGCAAAAGTCGTGATGCCAAAAAGCGCCAACGTCTTTCGAGTTCAGTTGTGCAGGGAGCTCGGAGTCGAATTGGAGCTCGTGGACGATGTCACCCAGGCATACGCGCGCGTGAAAGAGATCGAGTCCGCTGAAGGGCGCACGTTCGTGCATCCATACGAGGGGCCGAAGACCGCCCTTGGCACTGCGTCAGTAGGAATGGAGTTCATCGATCAGGTGCGCGCCGCGGGAGCATCTCTCGACGCCGTGATCGTCGCGGCGGGAGGAGGAGGACTCACCGGCGGCGTCGCATGCGCCGTGAAGCAGATGAGTCCTGCTACGGCGGTCTATGTGGTCGAGCCGGAAGGTGCCGACACGATGTACCGCAGCTTCAAGGCAGGCTCGCCTCAGTCGATCGACGCGGTGCGTACGATCGCTGACTCACTCGGCGCACCCCGGTGCGAACCTTATTCCTTCGAACTCAACCGTCAGTTCGTCGACGAGGTGGTGCTGGTGAGCGACGATCAGATCCGGGACGCGATGCGACTGCTCTTTCGATCGGCGAAGCTTGCGGTCGAGCCGGCGGGAGCCGCAGCTCTTGCAGCTCTGATGTATCCGCTCCGCTCACGTCTGGAAGGCAGGAATGTCGGCATCGTGGTGTGCGGCGCGAACATCGACGCCGAATCCTTTGCGAAACATCTCCTCGCGAACTAGCTGACGATGGTGAATGTATTTCAGCGTGTGGTCGGGGCGTCAGCACGTCGAAGCCAGCTTCTCAGAATCGCCAGCAGGATGGCGTGTATGACGAGGGCAGCGGGAACGATCACGAACGATCCTCGCATTCCGTACTTCCCTCCAAGAACTCCCGCGAGATACGGTAGAAGCATTCCGCCAAGGAGTGCCATCGCAATCACCAGGCTGAAAGCCGTTCCCGACAGGTCGGCATACCGATCCCCGATGAAGCCAAGAAGAGTCGGAAACATCGCGGCAAAACCGACACCCAGCAGGAAGACCCCGACAGTGGCCATCTCAACCGAGCGCGTAGTCAACAGGAGCGCGGAACCCGCGAACGCGATCGCCAGACACACGTAGAGCACGGTGAAGGGCGACGCTCGCCGAAGAATCGATCCCAGCGCAAGACGCGCGAGCATCATTCCAAGCCAGTACAGCGAAAGAATGACGAGCGCCGGTCCTGCTGCGACCGCCAGCTCTTCGCGTACGAACGTAGACGTCCAGCCGCCAACGGTGATCTCGAGTCCGCTCTCGAGAAAAAGCATCAATCCCATCAGCAGGATCAGGCGATCCCTGAGAAGTCCGCCGGCGGCGGCGATCGGAAATCCCTGCGCCTGCTTCGGCGCAGGAAAGCCGGTTACCGCAATGACCGCCAGCGGAACGACGGCAAGCGCGCCAACGGAGGCGATCAGCGCCGATTGTGTAAATCGCCCGGTGAGTGTCGCGAGAAGGAACGGAACACCCACTGCCCCGACACCGAAGAAAACGCCCAGCAGATTGAGGCTGGCGCCGCGCTCGCCGCTGCTGATGTCGGCGACCAGCGCGTTCGTGCCGCCGTTGACGATGCCCCCCGCGAATCCGATGATCACGATGGCCAACCGGAGCAGCGCGAGCGACGGCGCGAACGCGATCCCCTCGAGACCGACGAAAGTCAACCCGATCGCCGCGAGAAGAATTCCCTTGTATCCGTAACGATCCACCAGCGGGCCGAATACGAGCGAGCCGGCAAGAATTCCCAGTGTCATGAGAACGAAAAGCCCGCCGGCCTGAGCCTTGTCGATTCCGAACCGCTCGATGATCGACGGAAGCACTGATCCCAGCGTGGTGAACACGATGCCGAACGTCAGCAAGCCGAGGCACGCGCATGCGAACAGTGCGCGGCGTGAGCTCACGCTCGAGTTGGGCAGACGACTGCTACGACTTCACGCTCACGGTCTCTGTTGTCGAGGTTCAGCACAACAATCTGCTGCCAGGTTCCGAGCGCAAGCTCTCCGTCCACGACAGGAAGACTGATGCTCGTCCTGAGCAGCGCGGAGCGAACGTGGGAGAATCCGTTTCCATCACCCCAGCGAGCGTTGTGATCGTAGTGCGCCCCGGTCGGTGCGATTCGGTCGAGCGCGTCGCGCAGATCCTTCAGCGCTCCCGGTTCAAACTCGATCGTCGTGATTGCACCTGTCGATCCGGTGATGGAGACGACGACAATCCCGTTTGCGACGCCGGACTCACCGACGAGCTCTGTGACCTCGCCGGTGACGTCGCGAACTCCGAACTCGGCCTTCAGTCGATAGCGCCATCGTGCCGTTCGCTTCAAGTTCATCCGCGGTGCACCTCCAAAAGGAGACAACATGCCTTTCGCCCGCCTCGCCCTGCTGTCGGTCGCTTTGCTAGTCCTCGGCTGTTCGCCATCGCCCTCATCTTCAGTTGATTCGTCAAAGGGTGCGACGCAAGCACCGGATCCGAGCGCCCTGGTCGGTGCGTGGCAGGGGAATGTCCAGTTCACCAGCGGCCCCTTCGCGCCAATCAAGGATCTGCGATTCCTCTACGTGTTCAATCTCGGCGGGACGATGACCGAATCATCCAACTACGACGGCGCCCCGCCCGTGCCGCCGGCGTACGGCGTCTGGAGGCAGGTAGGCCCCAACAGGTTCGAGGCGAAGTACATCTTCTATCCGACAAAGGCTCCCGCGGCGTTTCAGGACATCGCCAGCGGCGGCGGATGGATGCCGACCGGTCACGGCGTCCTCAGCGAGATCATAACGCTCGCGGCCGACGGCAACTCCTACGACTCGACGATCAAGTGGGAGAACTTCGACATGGCGGGCAAACCTGCGACAGGAGGAGGAGACGCGACGGCTCACGCGACGCGCATCACTTTCTAACTGGACGCGCTCAAGCGCTTCGTCATCAACACCATGTGCGCGTCGCGGCGCAGTTTCGCCTTGTCGGGAAACGGCGCCGTGTCGGCAGGAAGGTATCCCATCGCGTTATAGAAGGCCGGAAGCTCTTCTCTCAGATTGACCACCTCGATTTCGACTGTGTCGCATCCCTCCGCCCAGCAGTGGTCCTCGACTGCATTCATGAGAACCCGGGCGAGCCCGCGTCCCTGAAGCGGAGGATCGACTGAAAGCATGGCGAAGTGTCCTCGATCGTCGTGTACGTCCACGACGACGGCCGCCGCGAGCACGCCGGGCTCGTCCGCGCCGACGACGAGGAATCGAACACGCGGATCAGCCATCCGCGCGCCGATGTCCGCCGCGTTCGTGCGGTCACCGTCGATAAAAAAATCCTCGACCCGGAATGCGGCGTTGATGATTCGCACGATCTCCGGAATGTCTGCCTCGATCGCGTAGCGGGTCGCGCGGCCTTTACTCATGGTCATGGAATTAACTTTCATCACCATGCCGGTGTTGACCGACCGCGAGCCTCAGCCGCCGACTGCAGCCGCTCCGAACAAATCGATCTGAGGCGGACGCATCGGAAGATCGAGCGCGTGCATCACCGTCGGGATCCAACCGTCGCGATCAGCGGGATCGAGCGGCAGAGCGTCAACAGCGAACGCCGCCAGCAGCTCATCGATGATCCCGTCGATCTCCATCTGAAAACTCCGGCTCACGGCGCGCGTGCCATCGAACGACGGCGCCTCGAGCACCGGGACCTTGAATAGCGCACTGTAGGTACGGATCCAGCTGCCCACCAGCGGGTCGAGCTCGGGTCGCCGCCCAACCCGTGCTACGAGGTATGCATAGTTGTCGAGAACCGACCGGTCGCACACGACCACCTCATAAATAGTCGCAGCCGCCAGCTCCTCGGCTATCTGTGTATGAAGAATCCACGCCTGCGCATCGGGCGTCGTCTCCTCGTTGATGGGGAGCGGGCACCGCCGGGCCACCTCTTTCACGAGGTCGACTCCGAGGTCGAGCCGCTTGAGTTGCGACGCCAGGTCGAAGCACAGAGTTGTCTTTCCCACGCCGTGCGATCCGACGAACGCGACCTTCAGGCGGCGGCGAGTGGGCACATCTCTCGGGAACAGCTCGCGAACGTTCGTCGTCATTGCTCAGACGTTACGCGCTGAGAGCCGCGCGGTCAAACTAGAAAACCGGCGGCAGGTAGTTCCAGCGAAGCAGGAAGACGATTGTCAGCACCGCGCACACCGTCGTGAGCGCGTACAGCGTCCGCCGCGTCGCGTCCCACCAGCGAGCCGGCCACGCGGCGATTGCGCTCACGACCATCAAAAAAGCAAGCACGGCGAGTACCCAGGGCATGAACGCGAGCGTCCGGAACTCCTCCGGGACTCCGTACACGATCCCGTTTGCATTCTCGATCATTCTCGTGGAAGCGGCGATGAAATCGAACCCGAAGAACGCCCAGAAGATCAGGAAGAGAATCGCGACAGCGAGCGCCGCCTGCGCCCGCAGGCGCCGCTTGTGCGGCGCATCGGGCTCCGTCCGCAGCCGGCGCCGCCGGGCGAGAAGCGTCGCGATCGGCCACGCGACGAAAATCAGAATCAGCGGCACGAGCAGCAGCCATGAGACGTATTCGTTCATGAAGTGCGCTCTTTCATGCCACGCCCGGCGCTCCAGCGTTCCGGTCAGCTCGGAGCCGAACACTGGAATTGGCGCAATCAGATGCGTCACGGCGCCGCTGGAATTACGCCGGAACGCGATGAGCCGCTCCCCGCCCACTTCACGAAAATGAAGCGAATCGATCGGAGCGAACGCGAGCCGCGTATCGCCCATCGGAAGCATCAACCGGCCCTCGTCCAGCTCGAGCTCCACCGACGTCGAGAACAAGAGAGGAAATCGCTCGATTGTGCGGTGTGCATAGCGCGTGACCTGATACGGTCCGGCAAGCGTCCGAAGGTATTCGTCGCTCAACGCAGGCGTCGTCGCGGGCGCAACAGGTGCGGCCGACGTGTCTGCAGCCGTGGGGATCAGCATCGCCAGGAGTGTGTCCCGCAGCGCGGCTCCGAACGTCGAGCGCCCGCCGTTGGCGACGAAATACACGCCGAGCCTCTGGTCCGGTACGAGGAACAGGAGATTGCTCGTGCCCGGCACGGTGCCGGCGTGCGACAGCACACGGTGCCCGCGGTGCCGCTGGTTGATGAAACCGTAAGACATTCCGGGCAAGAGCGAGTCCGCGGTGAAATGCTGCTCCTGCATCAGCGTCACCGCCCCGGAATCGAGCGCCCGGCCGCTCCCGGACGCGCCTCTGTTGAGCTGCGCGACGAGGAATTGCGCCATGTCCGCCGCGGTGGAGTAGACTAGTCCAACGGCATAGGGCCGCGAGTAGACTTCCGCCACAGCGTTGCACGACGCGCCGTCGCACTCATGGCCGTCGGCGAGATTGCCGGCGAACGGGTTGGGCACCCGCACGTAGAAAGTGCGCTTCATCCCGAGCGGCACGAAAATGCGCTCCCGCGCGTAGCGGTCGAACGGCAACCCGCTCATCCGCTCCACGACATGGGCCGCCAGTGCGAATCCGTAATTCGAATAGCCGATGACTTCGCCGGGCCGCCAGCCGCGATTCGGAACGTGTGCCCGCAAATACGGGCCGAGCGCTCCTACCGAGTCCCGCGAAGGAGCGGCATAGCCGATTATCCGCTCGTCGAATCCGGCAGAGTGTGTGAGCAACCGTTCGAGGGTGACCGGCTCGGGCCACGTTTTAGGAATCCGGAACTCGAGAAAGCTGTTGACGTCTTCGTCGAGCTCGGCGTAAAAGGGAAAGAGCTGCTGCATCACCGCTGTCGCGATGAACAGCTTCCCGAGTGAGCCCAGTCGAAACAGAGTGCGCGCCGAATCGACGGCCGCTCCGTCGCTGGCGCGGGCGATCCCGAACCCTTTGAGCGCTACGACCTTGTTGCCTCTCACAATCGCGAGAGCCGCACCCGGTACGTCGTACCGCTTCATCAGCGACGGGACGATCGTGTCGAGTGATGCGGGCGCCTGCGCCTGGAGAGGCTGTGCCGAAAGAAGCACGGCGCTGAAAAAAGCCGCAGAGCGGCGAAGGAGTGAAGGCGTCAACGAGGCTCCAATTTACATGCTCGCGACCTTATGGATGGTGATAAGCCTCGGGCTTCGAGTGATCGCGAAATGCGGTTCCTCTCTGACGCACGTGGGCCAATCCATCACGGAAACGTGATTCTAATTTTCGCCGGAAACCTCTGCAACATCCATGCGTCCCTCTTGAATTCGATTAGGATGCGTCTATGTTGTCCGCGCGTTCAACCGGTTCAGCCATCGTGTCGCGCCGCAAGGCGGAGGGGTCGATGTACAGGTTTTCTGCTTGGGCCTTTCTGCTGTCTGCGGTCATCACGTGGCGTGCGCAAGCGCAGGTCGAGACCAGTCTCAGTACGCCGCAGGTCGTCATCAGCTCCCAGTTCCTGGAGCTCACGGCCGAATTCCGGAAATTTCCGAGGTGGGAAGATGTTTCCGGCGACGACCCCGCGGTTGTCGAGCACGAGGCGAAGTCGATCTCGTACGGCGGGGGATTCACGGTCGGACAACAGATCGGTGATCGCCCAATCTGGGCCACCATTGGCGGCTTTTACGGTACCGGCCTGGAGACGAACACGACGCTCGCCAGCGGAGACGAGGTCCACGGTGAGGTGGACAACGTCGGGCTTGGCGTGGGCGTGCGCATTGTCCCTTATCAGGGCTTCCACTCCGCGCTCTTCATGTGGGGGGCGGCATACCACGAATGGAACAACGGCGACTTCAACGTTATCGACGGGACAACGCTGACCGAGAGGCGCATTCACAAGACATGGACCGGCGACTACGGTGTCGGCGCAGTCTATCTCCTGGGCGAGGTAGTCGGCCTCGACTTCGGAATCGGATACAACGGACAGTTCGACAAGAAGAACGCCGCCGAAGCTTTCCGGGTCTTTCTCGGAGTCCATCTCAACGTGTCTGAACTCTTTTGACCAGAGTCAGAGTGCTTCGAGCCCGGCTGCGGCGTGCGCGCCCGCTCGTGCTCCTGACAGCCGCGCTGAGCTGTGACCCCAAGGAGACCGACTACTTCCTCACTGCCCAGAACACCCGGCCGATCGGGAATCTCACCGGCCTCCTTTCGGTCGGCGCTGCACCGATCACCGGCGCGACGATCGCCCTCACGGGCCCCGAGAATCGCTCGACCACCACGGCCAGCACGGGTGTCTACACCTTCGAGGATCTTACGCTCGGGGACTACACCGTCACACCGACGGCCATGGGGTTCAACTGCCCTGCGGCCAACGCGACGATCCTGGCGTTTCAGACGACGACGCTGAACATCGTGTGCACGCCTCAGGTCGGGAGTGTCAACGGAACGATACGCCTCGACCTTGCGCCGGTTGCAGGAGCCGCAGTCACGGCGAGGCAGGGCACGACCACGGTTGGAAGTGCGACGACAGGAAGCAACGGGACGTACACGATCCCTAATCTTTTGCCCGGCGCGTACACAATCGGCATGACGCCTCCGCCAAACGCCATCTGCCCGACGACCCAGCGCGACGTCACCGTTCAGTCCAATCTCACAACGACAGCGGACTTCGACTGCACGAGTGCACCGGGGAGCGTCACGGGAGCGGTGCGCCTCAACAATGTTGGACAGTCGGGAGTGACGGTCACGCTCACGCAGGGAGCGACCACAATTGGCACAGCGGCGACCGCCGCCGGCGGGACTTACACGATCTCGAACGTGCAGCCAGGGACCTACACAGCGACGATCACCCCGCCAGCCGGAGCGTTCTGCAGCACGAACCCGCAAACAGTGACGGTCCAGTCAAACCAGGCGGCGACGGCGAACTTCGATTGCATCAACTTCACGGTCAATCTGAGCAATCCGGCGCCGAGCTACCGGCACATCGTGCCGAATGTGTCGTCGGAAACCTGCACCGGAATAACAACAACTCCGGCGCAGCCAGGCGCGTCGTGGACCACCATGTGGACCGGCACCGGTACCGTCGGTGCAACGCAGCGAAGCGGTACCCTCAACGCGAGCGGCATGGCAGTCGATCGTCAGCCCATCAGTCAGATCGGCACATACAACGTCAACGCAACGGTGAACTCGGGCGCTGGTGCCAGATCAGGAACGGGCAGCGTAACCGTTCAGGCTGGCGCAGGAACATGTCCTGCTCCTCCTCCGTAACAGCGACCTTCGCAAACGCGGGACTGTGGGCGCTACCTGCCGATCCACCAGGTTCCCTTCACCACGAATACGTTCTGGGGCTGAACGTTCCACAGCTCGTCCAAGTCGTGCGAAAAATCGAACTCGTCCGAGGGAATGGAGCCGAACCGGCTCTGCTGCCACACGAAAAACAGCGCCGACCCCGGGCGATACTCCCAGCGCACTACCGCATTGCCGCGCAGCGAACGCCGGTTGAAATCGCGCTCGCCGAAGCTGAACAGCGGCGCCGGCCCCGCCGCATCCGGGTCGACTGAGTAGACTCCCGACTCGCTGCGGGAGATAGTGCCGACATCGCTTCCGTAAATATTGAACTCGAATTGACGCGGGCGCGCGAATTCCTTGTAGTCCCGGAAATCAGCGGCCGCGAGCAGCGGCTGCATGAAGAGCTGAAGCGACAGGGCGGGTGTGAACGTCCAGTCGACACGTGTCACCAGCGCGAGCTGCTTCTGGTTGAGCGTCGCGAATACATACCGAGCGCCGTACGTGTCGGTTGCCAGGGGATCGGCGACGCGCGTGACGAATTGAGCCATCGCGTGCGTGCGGGTGAAGTTGGGAGAGAACGACACACGCAGAGCAGTCATCGGACGCAGTGTCGTGTATGGGCTGATGGTCACTCCCCTTCCACCAGCCTTGTTCCACGAATAATTCGAATAGACGCCGTAGGTGTAGCGCTTTCGCCTGTCCGAGTTGATCTCCGTCTGCACCCCGCCGCCGGACACGACGCGTGCCACCGGCCCCCCACGCGTCAGCCCCGGGTTGAACACCGGAGGACGCCAGTCCAGCCGGAAGAAAATATTCCAGAAGTTGGGCAGCTCGGCGACGCTGATCGACCCGACGCCGTTGTATGTCATGTCGCCGTCGAAGTTCCACGTCGGATTCCAGAACAGGTACTGTGCCCAGTTACGCGCGAACTTGCCTGGCTTGCTCTCCTCGTACCCGATGAGAGGGGCGATGCCCCGCATGTCTGTCTCGCCAAGAAACCCCGACTCGTTGATCTCGAATCCCGGGTTGTATTCCTGATACGTGAGCGTTCCCTTCCAGTGCAGCCCTGCCAGCTTCGCCAGCGTCATCTCGGCGACATATCCGGTGAGCGACGTTTTTGTGGGATCGCGCCGGTAGTTCTCCTTGTCCGGACGCTGGAAGTAGCGCGCGGGCGAGAGCTGAAGCGCGTCTATCGCTTCCGCGCTTCCGACGTTGTGGCTGGCGACAAACGCCCCGTCGAATGCCCACCGGCGATTGGACCAGGCGTGGTTCCAGTCGACTCCGCCTACGTACGCCGCCTTGCGGAAGAGGGGCTCGAGCGCCGGTTCGTCGAGATTGCGGTTCACTGCCGTTGCAGCTGCTCCGATCGTCGTGTTGCCGCCTCGGAGGTCACGCTTGAGGCGCGCCATGAAATAATTCGCGAGAGGCTCGACGGTCGCGGTTTGATCGACACCCGCGGTGTTCCGGAACCGCGCCTCCTCCCGCAGCGTGACCGCGTCGAGAAGCCCGATCGACCATCCCCCCTTGGTGCGGCCGGTGAGCTTTGCGGCTCCCGCAATCGTCGTCTCGAGCGGTGCGTCGACGAACGTCACGTCGGACCCGCCGATGACTCGCTGCGGCTGGCGGCCTATGCGGCGTGAGTGCAGGAAAGTGTAGCCGCCGGATGCATTCTGCGTTCGCATGTCGCCGAAGCGGAAGATGCTCGAGCCCTCGACGAAGAACGGCCTGCGCTCGGGGAAAAATGTCTCGAACGCGGAGAGGTTCACCACCGCCGGGTCCACCTCCACCTGGCCGAAATCGGGATTGAACGTCGCGTCGAGCGTGAAGTTGCTGGTGATTCCGAGCTTCACGTCCAGCCCGGCGCCCGGTGCGATGTTGTTCTTCTCGCGGAACGGATCGTCGGGTGACACCGACGGATTCTCGTTTTTTGCGAGGACGTAGGGCACGAGCTCGATGCGCCTCGTCGAAGGAAGGTCGCCGAGGCCGGTAAGGTGTCCATACCGGTGAATTCCACCCTGCTCGGTCTTGGGAGTATACGAGAAAAAATCCAGCTCACCTTTGCGCGCGATCTTGCGCGCGAGCTGAAGGCCCCACGTCCGGGTAGCCTGATTGCGATCGTACCGCAGCTGCGACAGTGGAATCCGAAACTCGGCGGTCCAGCCGAGTGAATCGATCGTCGCGCTACCCTCCCACACAGGATCCCACGACGCGTCCTGGTTGCCCGATGGGCTGATGGTAGCGTCGCGACGCGCACCGTCCGGAGAGAGCCGGAAGATCACACCGCTCAGGTGGTCATGATAACTGTCGAGCATCAGCTCAACCAGGTCTCCCTCGATGGACTCGTCGCGGCGCACAAGCTGCGACTGAATCTTCTGCGGCTCTTTGTCGAAGAGTCGCATGCCGACGTAAAGCGCATCCCCGTCGATCAGGATGCGCGCCTCGGTTCGCTCCGATGCCGGCTGACCCTCGTTGGGGTCGCGCTGAGTGAACTCAGTGACGGGTGTCGCCGCCTGCCATGCTGCCTCGTCCAGCCGTCCGTCGATGTTCACCGTCCCGGAGCGCGTCGCAGCCGTTGCAGTGGGCGCCTGGGCGTGGGGAATCAAAACTGGTCGCCCGCCTGTTGGGGCTGCCGGTGCCGGCTGTTGCGCCCCGACGACCAGACCAAAGAAGGGCGAAAGGATCAGTACTTGAACAAGACGTCGGCGCATGTTTCCCAGAGTGAGGAGAGACAGAAGTAAGACGGACTGGCGAGCATCGGGGTTTGACAACCCATGAATTGAAAGCGTTTGTTTCACCGCATTCTTTGAATACCGACCCCTCTATTCGATACTGGAGTTCACGGCGGCCGGTTTCAGTGAGATGGACAGCTGGCGCGGTGGCCCGTCCTCCCGCTCCCTGCCGCCGCCGGCGCGGTTGCGGCGACTCTCAGGGCTCCATCGCGACGACGCGGAGCTCCCGGAACATCGTCGCCAGAACGGGGAGCTGATGGTTCGCGTTGAGCCCGCTCGGGTTAGGCAGGACCCAGAGGCCGGCAGGACCAATCCGCTCCGGCTGCTGGCCGACGATCGCACGCGGTCGACCGAACGCCGTGCGGTAGGCGCCGAGCCCGAGCACGGCAACCCATCGCGGCTTGTAGTGTCGCACTTTTCGCTCGAGCGCTCGACGTCCCGCGACGAATTCTTCATCGCTCAGCTCGGCAGCAGTGGCGGTTGCCCGTCGAACGAGTGCCGTTACGCCGTATCCTGATTCGAGCAACACGTGCTCTTCCCAGGGAGCCAGAACGCGCTCTGTGAACCCTCCGGCATGAAGCGCCGGCCAAAAGCGATTTCCGGGACGCGCGAAATGCAACCCCGTCGCACCGGAGTACAGGCCGGGGTTGATCCCGCAGAAAAGTATCGAGAGGCCTGGCGCGATAAGATCGCGGACAGTCAGCCCGGCCGCCCCGCGGACCTCTTCTGCTGTCGGCCGCCATGGCGCTGAGTCTTTGGGAGTAGTCATCGAAGATTGTTGTAGGCCTGCGCTTGTGCACAAAGGTCGTTGCAGGCAACGGCCCGCGAGCTTATTCTCTTTTCTGATATCGGCTCAGGATCCACCATCCATGACGTTTTTGCACACGGCGGAACACACTCCGCCGCACGCGATGACCCGCATGCACAGGCTGCTGGCGGTTCTCGCATCGACGCTCCCTCTAACCGGCATAGGAGCACAGGCTCACGACAACCGGCTCGTGGTAGCCGGTGTCGCCCCGTCGGCTGCCCTCTCTGCTCCTCCGGTTCTCGAGAACATTTCCTCGGTGCCGCACACCGTGGAGGTGACGATAACCGCCGCGCCGGCGCGGCTCTCGCTTGTACCCGGCAAACAGAGTGACGCGTTTGCCTACAACGGCCAGGTACCGGGCCCAACACTCGAGATACATGAGGGCGACAAGGTCATCATCCATTTCCGGAACAACCTGCCCGTTCCGACAACGATCCACTGGCACGGCCTCCATATCCCGGTTACTGCCGACGGCAGTCCCTTCTATCCTGTCGCGCCGGGTGGGACGTACGACTACGTATTTACCATTCAGCGAGGCTCCGCCGGCACCTACTGGTATCACCCCCATCCCCACCATGATACCGGCTACCAGGTCGGCAAAGGTCTCTACGGGGCGATCATCGTCCGCGCCGCCGATGATCCGTTGCCAGCTTCTCTGACGGAAAAGCTGCTGATTCTCTCAGACAACCGCTTCCTCGCGGACGGATCGATAGACTTCCCGCAGCCGCAATCGGCGCAGGGTGCCGTCGATCGCGAAAACGGGCGGGAGGGCAACGTCCTTTTCATCAACGGTCAGGTGAATCCGACTATCAGCATCCGCAGCGGGGAGGTGCAGCGATGGAGAGTGATCAACGCCTCGGCCTCCCGAGTCTACAGACTGGCGCTCCCGGGTCACACGTTCCTGCACGTCGGGAGCGACGGCGGCCTGTTCGAGCGGCCGATTGAAGTGAAGGAGATTCTCATCGTCAACAGCGAGCGGGCAGAGCTACTCGTGCGCGGCACAGGTTCCCCGGGCAGCGTGAGCTTCCTCCAGACACTGCCGTACGACCGCTACATACCGCAGACCCGGCCCCCCGACTGGAACGAACCGCTGAACCTGCTGGCCGTGCGTTACACGAAGAAATCGCCGGTGACCGCGGTCAGGATACCCAAGAGACTGCGCCCGATCCCGCCTCTCGATCCCGCCAAAGCGACTGCCACGCGCGTGATGGTGCTGACCCAGCATCTCATCAATGGCAAGTCGATGGACATGAATCGCGTTGACGTCAGTGCGCGGCTCGGGGCGACGGAAATCTGGGAGATCGAAAACCTGGTGGGGATGGACCATCCATTCCACCTGCACGGTTTTCAGTTCCAGGTGCTGGACCGCAACGGCGTGCCGGAGAAATACCGGAGCTGGAAGGACGTGGTCAATGTGCCGAAGCACGAGACGGCGCGGTTCATCGTGCGCCTTGACGGCTATCCAGGAAAGTGGATGTTTCACTGCCACATCCTGGACCATGAGGACCACGGTATGATGGGTGTGCTCGAAGTCAAATGACAACCACTGGGAGGCGAGCATGATGCGGTCGCTGGGGCGTTTCTGCGGATCGTCTATTGCCGCACTGTCACTCGCGGCATGCACAGGCCAGAGTACCGCGACGCCGGGAACGACGCCGGGCACGACGATGTCATCCGGTATGGCGCAGCGGGATCAGATCCTTCGAGGCAGGGCAGTCATTACCGCCAGCGCCTGCGGAGACTGTCACGGCGGCGGCAACAATCCCGCAGCCACCGGCTGGCTCGCCGGAATGATGACCCCGGAGCAGGAATTCCCGGTGGGACCATTCAAGACCCGTCCGCGCAATCTCACGCCCGACAGCGCGACTGGAATTGGCCGGTACAGCGAGCGGCAGATCTTCAACGCGCTTCGCTACGGTCTCCGACCGGGTGAGACTCCGGACGTGTCGATCACGTCGACGACGCCGGGTCAGGGCAATCACCCCGCCAATCCAAAGTATCTTCCTCCGTCCATGCCGTGGATAGCATGGCGACATATGCCCGATCAGGACCTCTGGGCGATAGCCGCATACCTGAAGAACGGTTTGAAGCCGGTCACCAACAAGGTGGCGGACAGCGAAGCCCCGCCAGATTTCTGGGCGAGCGAATCCACGCCCGAGAAGATCGGCGTCTATCCTGCGGCTCCGCATCCGACGGCGAGCGAGACACCCGGCCAGGAGGGCAATCAGAACGTCCTTCGCGGGCGGGTCCTCGTCATAAGAAAGGACTGCGGAGGCTGTCACGGAGGAGGCCCCAATCCGGCGGCAAAGGGATACCTTGCCGGCATGACGAAACCGGAAGACGAATTCGTGATCGGGCCGTTCAAGACCCGTCCGCGGAACATCACGCCGGACAACACCACCGGTATCGGCCGGTTCAGCGAGCGCCAGATCTTCAACTCGCTGAGATTCGGACTGCGCCCGGGCGAGACGCCCGATGTGGAGATCACGTCTGCCACCCCCGGGCAGGGCAATCACCCGGCGAATCCGAAGTATCTCGCTCCTCCCATGCCGTGGCCTTCCTGGCGCCACATGTCCGACGAGGAGCTGTGGGCAATCGCCGCCTACCTGAAGCGGGGCGTGAAGCCGGTGAGCAACAAGGTGGCGGACAGCGAAGGACCACCCGACTTCTGGGCCAGCGCGTATACGGTGCAGGCGATTGGCCCATACCCCGGGCCAGCATACCCCACGGCTAACGAGCGGTGAAAATGGATTCTTGCAGATTGGGACGGATCAGGAGCGAGACTTCACAACGCTTGTCGATTCCTTTTTTTTGCATCAATCCGTTCAGTCCGTTTCACCAAGTTTGAATCTCTCGATTGCCTGATACTGCGCGGGTCCCTTGCCGAGCTCGCTGCGCACAAGCGCTAGCTCGGTAACGGGCATCTTCACTTCCAGCGGAGCGTGCGCGTCCAGCACATCGGCTACCGACCGCGTGGGCTCGATTCGGCTCAACGTCAGATGCGGCTTGAACGGCCTCTCTTCCGCTGGGAAGCCCGCGCGGCGCACGACCCGTTCGACTGATTCAGCAACCGAGATCAGCCGCTGCGCTCCTTCATCGACACCGAGCCAGACGATGCGCGCTCGCTTTGCTCGCGGGAACGCGCCAAGGCCGCCGAAGCAAATCGAGAACGCCGACCCCAGGCGCGCCTTGCCAAGCTCGGCGACGAGCACATCCCGCATCCGCGGATCCGTGTCACCCAGGAAGCGCAGGGTGAAATGCCAGTTCTGCGGCGGCACGAGGCGGCCCGGCAGGACGGGCAGGCTGGCAATTATCTCCTGTCGTGCCTGTTCCGTAAGGGGTACGGCGACGAACAATCTTTCGGCAGCTACGGGGGCTCCACTCATGCCGGTCCTCCTTGCTCAACCGGCTATCTATCAGTACGTAGCCCACGTCCCCCGCGTTGCGAGCTCCGCTGAGTGGCCGTCAGGGTCCCGAAAATAGGGACTGACACCGCCGCCGTCCCACTCGACCCTGCTTTCGATGACGATGCCTGCGCGGGCAGCACGGCACTCACGCCGATCGCACGCATCTCGTCACGAATATCCGGTCCACCGGCCGGCTGCCGTGTCGCCTAACGACCTCCTCGAGCGTCCACGGACGCCCGGTCGGCCAGCGCGACTGAACGGAGAATCTGAAGCTCAAGCCACAATGTGTTGGAGGCAGCAGGTACAGGCCGTCTTCTCCCTCCGCGAGCTTTACCCCCTTCAAGGCTGCCACTCTGGAGAGCGGAGTTCCAATCCGCAATCCATCTCGCGTTGCGATGCGGGGCGTCCTGACCGTAACGCGCCACACGAGACCGTCCTTCACCGACGCGCGGTAAATGTCTCCACCGATTACGAGGGTCAGGACATTATCCAGCGTCCCCTCGCTGGTCAGCTCTATGACGTCCCGAATTATCCGGCAGCTGCCTTTGACCGTGTCAACGGAGCGACCGATGGCGAGGTTCCCGACTCCCGTCGTTGTCAGAACGGGATTGCCCTTGATACCGCAGCGAGTGTCCGCGGGCCCGCGGGCCTTGGTTTTCGCAGAGCCGGCGGAGTCCTGCGATGCCGAGGCGGATCGTCCGGACAGCGCAGTTTTTGTCGAGGCATCGCGAGCCTGTACGCCATTCGTGTCCTTCTTCGCCGAGGCCAGGGCAGAACCAGTCAACGCGGAATCAGCGGCGACTGGCGAATCGCTCTTTGGTGCACCCGTTTGCTCGCTCGGTTGGGCGCACGAGCAGAGCAGAAGCGCGACTGGCAAAACAACCGTGGGACGCATGTATTCCTGTGTCTGAAGTACGACAGAAGATGCGCTCAAGTGAGCGTTCACGCAAAAAAAAACGCGCATCCGGATCGTCAGGATGCGCGATTGAGGTCACAGCATGAAGGCTTGTATGGGCCGCCGTTTGTTTCGGCCGCTCAGGTAAGCTGAACCACGAGCGGCTGCGTCAATCTCAGAGTGATGCGCCCGCCACTCGGCACACATCCTTCGACCTTCGAGTTGGCCGCCCCGACTGCCGCTCCTACGGCCGCGCCACCGGCGGCACCAATCACCGTGGATTTCGTGCGACGTCCGATAATCTGGCCGAGCACGGCGCCGATCGCTGCACCCTTGATGGCATCGCTCCCCACTTTGGATTCACCACGTACCCGCTCCACCTGCGCGTAGCTCACTTCCGAGGTTACCGGGTACGTCTTTCCATTGAACGTGATCGACTCTACTCGCAGGCCGATCTCGATGTTGTCGTTGGAGCGCTCGCTCCGCTTGAGTGTCGTGATCTCAACGACCGCGCTGGAGCCTGCCGGAATCACTACTCCGTTCGACCCCATGACGGGGTCGGCAATCTGCGCGGTAAAGCGGTCGCCAACCGAGTTGGTGTTCGTGCAAACCCTCTGGCCGGAGTAAAGCGACATTTCCGAGCCTGCCGACACAGTTCCAAGCGCGCGTTCGGATCCACGTGGCTCCGTCGTAACCGTGTTGCCGCTTGACGTAACGGCAGTTTCTCCGACTTCGGGTTCTGCAGGCGCGGCCCTGGGTGCGGATGAAGGTCGCACGACGGTTCTACGCGCAGGCGGAGGAGGGGCCGGGCGAGTACGGACTCTTGGAGCGGGCTCGACCTCCGCGACTGCGGGCACCGGCTCCGCTTCGACCGGAACGTCCTGCAGCTGCGGCTGAGATGCGGTATCGCGGTTGGCCAGCGCGAGATCCCGCGTCAGCGTCGTGTCCTGAGCGAGAGCGTCTTCCTTGGTGGCGTTGTCGGAACATGCCGTCAGTGCGACAACACCTGCGAACACCAGAGAGATGCGGAAAGCGGTGTAGTTGATTCTCATTGGTTGGTTATTGGAATGCGAAAGCGCCGCGCAGAGATGGAGTCTCTGCGCGGCGCCTCGGGTTTCTCTAGAAGCGGACCCGTCCCGATCCGGGGAACGTTCCGCGAATCACTGGAATGCGGGAGTTGATCGCGATGGCGGTGCCGATGCGGCCGCGCCGACCGTCCGTGCGCGGATCGCATTCGTCACCATCGACTGCTCCTCCACGAAGGACGACGGAGATGATTCCGCCAAGCACGGCACCGGTGTTGGATCCACCGCCCTGCCCGACCTGGACCCCGGAACCCGAAGGCATCTCAATCGGATGCGGCCGCGGCGCTGCCGCCGGCGCGGACTCCGTCGGAGCCGGGGTCTCGATCACGGGCTGGGGCTCGACCTCTTCGGTGACTTCGGCCACCTGGGTCTCAACCGGAGCGGGCGGAGTTCGTGGAGCCGGCCTATGCTTCACGACCCGCTGCGACTGCGCAACGCGCCGGGGTGCCGGCGGAGTTGTCCGCTCGATCGCCGACACCACCTGGCTTGCCTTCGCCGCGTTTGTGGCGAGTGTCAGTCCGTCCGAGGTCGAGGCGAGATCGAGATCTTTCCTGAGATCGTCGCTCATCGTCTTGCTGCCGCCACTGCACGCCGTGACGATCAGTCCGGCTGCGCCTATCAATACGAGTCTTGTTTTCATATACCCAGGTCCTCTGCCACCTCGGCCGGAATGCGAGGCCGCACAGACGTGCGAGCCGGCCGGCCAAAATTGAGCGCTAGCGGTGCAACGGCCGCGCCATGTCGTTTTCCCTCTCTATTACACATCAACACGAGTTTTGTCCCCGCCGAGTGACAAGGCAGTCCAGCGAAATGGACAGCAGGTAGTGCACTGGAGACTGCGGTACTACACTATCGCGTATCGGAAATCGCAAACTGGTGTACTCGACTTCATGAACAGATCATTGAGCCGTACCGTGCTGCTTTTCGCTTCGCTTCTTTCGGCGGGCTGCAGCGATTCAGCAGGGGGTACACTGAGCACGCCTGAACGTGCCGCGATTGCCGACTCGCTGAAGCAGCTCGTCACTGCCACCTATGATCTTTCAAAGCCGAACGCAGTCGCGCGGCTGATGAGCCTCTACCCGACCGAAGGGCCCGTGATCTCGGCAAACAGCGGTCGTGCGACTACCACGCGTGCCGCACTGCAAAGTCAGGTGGAGACATTCTGGCAGTATGTCGGAAGCAACATGCGCAATCCACGGTGGGAATGGACATCGATGCACATCGACGTTCTCTCACCGAACGCCGCAGTGATGACAGCCACCTACCGGGTGCCGCACCTCAATCCGAACAACACGCCGCACGTCATCGGAGGCGCGTGGACCGCGGTTTTCGCCAACCGCGGGGGACGCTGGGTGATCGTTCAGGAGCATCTCTCCGACGTGCCGGCGGAGGTGAGCGCGCCCGCGCAGCCCGACACGGCCGCGCACCAGCACTAGGCGAGCGTTACTCGCCCGGCTCGCTCGCTGCGACGGACGCGTTGAGATCCTGGCGAAGGGACGCATCACCGCTGGCGATCGCCTGCCACGTGATCTCGTTTCCCTTTCGAAAACCCTTCTTGGTGACCTTGACGCCCTCCGGAGAGATCGTCGCGATGTGCGGCTCACCGTTGATCACGATCTCTCGCTTAAGCGTCTTCTCGAGCTTTGTAGGCACAGTCCAACCTCCGCTGAGGGTTCACTTCCTGCAACAAGATGCCATATCTTCCAGCCAAAGCCACCCCGAAACCCACGAAAGACTAGAATCCATGGAACCAAATGCAACGGATCGGGACAGGGAATCGGCCTATCTGGTCTATGAGTTCGAGCGCCGGGCGTACCCCCTTTCCGATGCGGGTTTCACGATCGGGCGCGATGCCGCGGCCAATATCGTAGTACGCGAGCCATCTGTCTCGAGGTCACACGCCGAAGTGCGGGCAGAAGGCGGTGAGTACGTTCTTCACACCTCAGGGGCGACGGGTACCCGGTTGAATGGACATACGATAAACACTCCGCATCAGCTCAGGGACGGCGACCGCATCGAAATCGGAACCGCCGAACTTACCTTCCGCAGATCGAAGCTTCCACTCGGCGTCTCAGTTGTCGACCGCGCCGAGCCCCGCCAGGACGATGTGCTCAGCAGGCGGACGACGATCACCAATCCGATTCTGGGCGTAGGGCACGATGTTGACGATCGACGCAAGCGGTGGCCGGTGGTGCTGATACTGGCAGTTCTGGCCGTGATTGCGGCGTGGCTCTACCTCACGCAGGTGCGGTAAATCGTCTGAGGACGCGCGCTTCGAGCGCTTCCTTCAGAGGTGCGAGCTCCAGCCGCTCCAGCACATCAGCGGCGAATGCGTAAGTGAGCAGCTGCCGCGCCATAGCCATTCCAATTCCCCGGCTCCGCAGATAGAACAGCGCGGTCTCGTCGAGGCGCCCAACCGTTGCACCATGGGTGCACTTTACGTCATCAGCGAATATCTCGAGCTGCGGCTTCGTGTCGACTCGCGCGTGGCTCGATAGGAGAAGGTTGTTGTTACTCTGCTTGCCGTCGGTCTTCTGCGCCTCGGGGTGCACGTACACTTTGCCGTTGAACACTCCGTGCGAACGCCCGTCGAGTATCCCCTTGTAGAGCTCGTGGCTCGGACAGTTCGGCGCGACGTGCTCGACGTAAGTCTGATGGTCCATGTGCTGCGTGCCGTCGGCCAGGTAGAGTCCGTTGAGCACGCACTCCGCGGCATCTCCATCGAGCACGGTGTACACGTTCGTGCGTGAGAGGTCGGCTCCGGTCGCGAAGGAAAACGACTCGTACCAGCTGTTGCGCGACTGGTGCGCCTGAATCGTCCCGACGTGGAATGCACGGGGACTCTCGCTCTGCAGCTTGTAGTGGCTCAGCCGGGCGCCTTCACCTAGTGTGACTTCACTGACCGCATTCGTGAACGATTCCGCGTCGCCGAGCGTGACATAGCTCTCGACGATTGTCGCCCGCGAATGATCACCCGCGATTATCAGGTTTCGCGGATGTGATACGGAGCCGTCACCACCAGCGGCGATGAACACGAGGTGAATCGGCGCGTCCGGGACGGCATTCGCCGCGATCCGCAGCAGAGCTCCGTCGCGGAAGAATGCAGAATTCAGCGCGGTGAAGGCGGAGCTTCCCGGAACAGCGATGCTCCCTAGCAGCCGGCGTAGAGATCCTTCCGAGTCCCGCGCGATCGCGTACGAGAGGCTCTCGAACGAGATGCCGGATTTGTCGCCGGCAATTTCGGTCGAGAGCTCGGCAGAATACTGACCATTGACGAAGGTGATGGTCGGTCCGCCGAGCTCGGGAAGGAGAAAATTTTCCCGATCCTGAATCGAGAGCGCCTTTGGCTCAGCCGGATGGAAGACACGGTCAGCGATCGGCGCGACGCTCGTGAAGTGCCAGTCTTCATTCTTCATCGTCGGGAAGCCGAGCGACTCGAAGCTGGCGAAGGACTCACGCCTTAGTCGCCCCAGCCACTCGGGCTCGGACTGAAGGGCGCCTGAGGCGAGACGCTCGAAATCCGACTGGTAAGCTCTTCGCGAGAGTGAATGGGGCGCCGCCTTCAGGTCGTTGGGTGGATTCTTCGTCGTCGGCTGCGCCTGCGTCACGCGGTGGCTCCCGCAGCCGCGCCGGCGCCTTCGGAAACCCAGTCGTAACCCTTCTCCTCGAGCGCGAGCGCCAGCTCTTTGCCTCCGGACTTCGCTATGCGGCCGCTTACGAGCACATGCACGTAATCGGGGATGATGTAATTGAGCAGCCGCTGATAGTGCGTGACCACGATAGTCGCATTGTCGGGCTGCCTGAGCTTGTTGACACCCGCAGCCACGATCCGCAGAGCATCGATGTCGAGACCGGAATCCGTCTCGTCGAGAATCGCGAGGCGCGGCGAGAGCACGGCCATCTGCAGGATTTCGTTGCGCTTCTTCTCTCCGCCGGAGAAGCCGGTGTTCACGGACCGATTGAGCATCGACAGGTCCACGTCGACGAGCTTCATTTTCTCTTCCATGAGATCGAGAAACTCGAGTGGGTCGAGCTCTTCGAGTCCCTTTGCCTTTCTGATCTCGTTGTAGGCTGACCGCAGGAAGTACGCGTTGGTGACGCCGGGAATTTCAACGGGATACTGGAAGGCGAGGAATATTCCCTGCTGCGCGCGGACTTCCGGGTCAATCGCGAGCAGATCCTGCCCGTCGTAGGTGACGCTGCCTTCGGTCACTTCGTATCCGGGGTGTCCCGCCAACACCTGCGCAAGTGTGCTCTTCCCCGATCCGTTGGGGCCCATCACCGCGTGCACCTCCCCCTCGTTGACGGTGAGGTCCACTCCGCGGAGTATTTCCTTTCCTGCTATCGACGCATGGAGATTCTTGATTTCTAGCACTGTTGTCCTTTTCGATTTGTAAGCCTCACCTTCCGACTTCTTGCCCTCGCCGCTGCTCACTATCTGCGAGCTGGCCACAGAATCACAGAATCAGAGAACTCTTAGGGGGAACAGCTCGTGCGGCTCGGAACTCTCGCGCCAAGGTGAGTTCCCAAATTACTCTTCTGTGATTCTGTGATTCTGTGGCCAGCGCATAGATCCTGAGCGGCAACGAGACTTTCACGCGGCGCGCGATACCTATCCGACCGATCCCTCGAGCGTGATTCCCAGCAGCTGCTGAGCTTCGACAGCGAATTCCATCGGCAGGTTCTGGAACACTTCCCGACAAAACCCGCTCACGATCATCGACACCGCGTGCTCGGCACTCAGCCCGCGCGTCTTGCAGTAGAAGATCTGATCCTCACCGATCTTCGACGTCGACGCCTCGTGCTCCAGCGTCGCCGTGTTGTTCTGCACCTCGATGTACGGGAACGTGTGCGCGCCGCACTGGTTTCCGATCAGCATCGAGTCGCACTGCGTGTAATTCCTCGCGCCCGCGGCTTTCGGCAGAACCTTCACCTGCCCGCGATAGCTGTTATTGCCGTGCCCCGCTGAAATTCCCTTGGAGACGATCGTCGACTTCGTGTTCTTCCCGATGTGAATCATCTTGGTTCCGGTGTCCGCCTGCTGATGGTTGTTCACCACCGCCACCGAATAGAACTCGCCCGTCGAGTTGTCGCCCTGAAGAATCACACTCGGATATTTCCACGTAATCGCCGAGCCCGTCTCTACCTGCGTCCAGGAGATCTTGGAATTCACGCCGACGCACTTCCCTCGCTTCGTCACGAAGTTGAAGATGCCGCCCTTGCCCTCGGCATCACCGGCATACCAGTTCTGCACGGTCGAGTACTTCACTGACGCGTTGTCCAGAGCGATGAGCTCGACTACTGCCGCGTGCAGCTGATTGGTGTCGCGTTTCGGCGCTGTGCAGCCCTCGAGATAGCTCACCGAGGCGCCTTCGTCGGCGATGATCAGCGTCCGCTCGAACTGGCCCGTGTTAGCGCTGTTGATGCGGAAATAAGTAGACAGCTCCATCGGGCATTTCACACCCTTCGGCACGTAGCAGAACGACCCGTCGCTGAAAACGGCGGCGTTCAGGGCAGCAAAGAAATTGTCGCTGTGCGGAACAACGGTGCCGAGGTACTTCTCGACGAGCTCGGGATGTGTCTGCACCGCCTCGCCGAAGGAGCAGAAAACGATTCCGTACTTGCCCAGCTCCTCCTTCATTGACGTGCCGACGGAAACGCTGTCGAAAATCGCGTCCACCGCAACGCCGGCAAGCGTCTTCTGCTCGTTGAGGGAGATTCCGAGCTTCTTGTAGGCGCTTAGCAGCTCGGGGTCGACGTCATCGAGACTCTGCAGCGGCTTGACGCTCTTCGGCGCCGAGTAGTAGCTGATATCCTGGTAGTCGATGGGCTCGTAGTGGATGTTCGCCCAGTGCGGCTCCTTCATCGTGAGCCACCGGCGGTATGCCTTCAGGCGCCACGCGAGCATGAACTCGGGCTCGTTCTTTTTCTGCGAGATCACCCGGATTACGTCCTCGTTGAGGCCGCGTCCAATCGTGTCCGTCTCGACGTCGGTAACGAAGCCGTACGGATACTCTCGATTGACCAGTGTCTCGATTGCCGATCCCATCCTAACTCCTTGGCGTTACAGCACTTCCTTGCATAGATTGAATCCTAAGTAACTTTGTCGGGATAAGCAACCTACCACTGCTGGCTGCGGGCTGCGACCTGCGGACAACGATGCTTCCAGACTGCGGAGCGGATACTTGGAAGATTCTGGGTTCGAAGCTGTTGCAAAGGTCGACGAAGTTCCCGATGAGGGGACATTCGGCGTCGTCAAGTCGACCGGTGAGCCGGTATGTCTCATCCGGCACGGGGGGCGCATCACTGCTGTATCCGACACATGCGCTCATCAGGAGTTCGCCATGTCCCTCGGCGACGTGCTTCCCGACGGCACAATCCAGTGCGCATGGCATGGCGCGAGGTTCGACACCGCAACCGGCGCCGTACGCCAGGGGCCGGCGACTGATCCGCTTCCCATATTCACAGTGAAGATCGAGGATGGAATGGTTCTCGTCGGCCCCGCCTGTCCGCGGGCGGGCGCCGGTCACCGGATGTCCGAGGCGTGGATCCCCGCTGGGGAGGTGGAGCAATGAATCGCCGCGCCGATTTCCCCCTTCTCGCCGCGAATCCCGACATCCACTACCTCGACTCGGCCGCAACCTCGCAGAAGCCGCGCGTTGTGCTCGACGCGATGCGCGAGTTCTACGAGACGAGCTACGCCAATCCGCACCGCGGTGCTTATGCGCTTTCGGTTGCGGCCACTGAATGCTACAGCGGCGCGAGAGAGACGATCGCGAAATTCCTGGGCGTCGCGGATTCGGAATGTCTCATCTTCACCCGGGGGACCACCGAATCGATCAACCTCGTCGCTTCGGCATGGGGGCGTGAAAACGTCGGGCGCGGCGACGACATAGTGGTCACCGCGCTCGAGCATCACGCGAACTTCGTCCCGTGGCAGCAGCTGGCGATCGAGAGGGGCGCGGGTTTCCGCATCTGCGAGCTGACGAGTGACGGGAGAATCGATCTCGATCGATTGCGATCGCTCTTGACCCATCGCACGCGTGTCGTCGCGTTCAGCCATGTGTCGAACGCGTTGGGCACGGTCAATCCGGTGCGTGAGATCGTTGAAATGGTGCGGCGGCAGACCGATGCGCTCATCGTCATTGACGGTGCCCAAGGCGCTCCGCACCTGAGCGTTCGATTCGACGACCTCGGCGTCGACTTCTACGCATTCAGCGGACACAAGATGTGTGGTCCAATGGGGATTGGCGGGCTCATTGGAAAGCGCGAGATCCTGGAGAGCATGCCTCCTTACCAGACGGGGGGAGACATGATCGAGTTCGTCTACGACGAGACGACCACCTGGAATGCGCTGCCCCACAAGCTGGAGGCCGGGACGCCGAATGCAGCAGACGCAGTGGGACTCGCCGCGGCGGCGGAGTATCTCGATGCGATCGGAATGGACGAAGTGCTGCGTCACGAGCGCGCGCTGCTAGCCAAGGCACAGAATCGTCTCTCGGAGATCGAAGGCATCCGCATCTATGGTCCGCCGGCGGCCGAGCGGAGCGGAGTGCTGAGCTTTACGCTCGGCGATGTGCACCCTCACGACCTCGCCACGATCCTCGACGGCGACGGAGTTTGCATCCGCGCGGGACATCACTGCGCACAGCCGCTGATGCGGCGGCTCGACCTGGCGGCGACGGCTCGCGCATCGTTTTACGTCTACAACGACGAGTCGGATATCGACGCGTTGGTGGACGGCGTTCTCAAGGCAAAAGGAGTGTTCGGCCACGCAGCCGTCTGACAGCCGCTCGATCGGGTTGCTCATCGTTTCGAGCGGTGTCTCCTACCTGATCCGGCACTTCTTCTTCCTAGGCCATTGGCGCCACTGTCCTATCAGAAGCGCCTCACTATTGTATCACTGCCCTCCGCCCCTGAACTTCTGTAAAGTATCCTTGACATTGCGACAAGGATGCTTTACACTGCCTCTCAACTTAACGGGGGTAGAAAAATGGTGGACACGACGGCAAATCGATCCAGTCGTGGGACGGAAGCGCTGGTCTGGGGAATCGTGTGGGTGATCTCGTATTTCGGTGCTCGAATGGCGCTCGAGCAGATGGGTGAGCCGCAGCCCGATCTCGGCCGCATCGTCGTCGCGCTCGTCCCTTTGCTGCCCTTCATGGCGTTCCTTTGGAAGTTCATCGCTTTCATGCGCGAAGCGGACGAGCTCGAGCGCCGCATCCAACTCGAGGCACTGGCCATCGCTTTTCCATTGGCGATGGTGCTCCTCATGGTGCTCGCGCTGGTTCAGCTCGCAACGCCGCTCAACCCGAACGATTGGAGCTACCGCCACGTGTGGTATTTCCTCCCGATCTTCTGGTTCGGGGGTCTCTCCATTGCGAAGCGCCGCTACCAATGAAAAACCAGCTTCGGATTCTTCGCGCCGAGCGGGAGTGGAGCCAGGCTGAGCTCTCGGAGCGCCTGGGCGTCTCGCGACAGACGGTGAACGCGATAGAAACCGGACGTTACGACCCCAGCCTGCCGCTGGCATTTCAAGTAGCCCGGCTCTTCGAGAAGAAGATCGAAGAAATCTTTGAACCCGACGGATCGGGTAACGGGTAACCGGCCAAGCGCACCCGCGGTTATCTTGACGATAATGACAGTTGCCGACCGTTCAGCGGAGATTGCGGCCCTCTACCAGGAGCTGATCCTCGACCATTACAGACGGCCGAGGAACAAGGGCGAGCTGGAAGGCGCGACGCGCTCGGCCATAATGAAGAACCCGCTCTGTGGAGACGAGGTCGCGCTCCACGTGAAGGTCGAAGGCGACAAGTTGAGCGACGTTCGCTTTTCCGGACGCGGCTGCTCGATTTCCCAGGCCTCGGCGTCAATGATGACGCAGCTTGTGAAGGGAAAGAGCGCATCGGAGATCGCCGAGCTCGGCGAAACGTTCCGTGATCTCGTAATGGGCGCGGCGCCGGCCGGGGATAGTGCCGCGATGGGGAAGCTCGGATCGCTCCGCGCCCTGGGTGGGGTGTCTCGCTTTCCCGCGCGGGTGAAGTGCGCACTTCTTGCCTGGAATGCGCTCGAGACTGCAATGTCAAAACCGAATGGCTGAGCGGCCGAGTCGGCCGGTGAATTCGCGCCTGTAGCGCCGGGAGCTTTCTGAGCCAGTGATCGCTTCGAAACGAAAGATCGCCATCGCAATTCTCGCCTCAGGTCTGGCGAGCCCAGCAGCAGTCGCTCAGACGCCGCTGAGTGCAACGCTCATCTCCCAGACCTCGAGCCGCGACTCTATTGACGCGAGGAAGCGCGCCCTTCGCGCTCAAAACAAGTTCGAGATGGTCCGCCGATTCAACCTTCCGGTGCAGTACACGAGCTTACGCCAGAGCTGCGACGCGCACATCGGGCGTTTCTGCCAGTGGAACGAGGGCGATCAAGAGCCGCCCAGGGAGCCGATTCCGATTCGCGATGCGCGGGAAGAGCTCATCAGGACACTGGAGGCCGAGGCCGCACGATCGCCCGGCGATGACTGGATTACCGGCCAGCTGGTCCGTTACCTCCTCGAGGCCGGACGCGATTCGGCTGCGGTGAGAGCGGCCGTTGCATGCAGCGGGACCCGTTGGTGGTGCGACGCACTCCGCGGTCTAGCCCTGCATGAGGCCCGAGCCGGCGCGGCAGCTGACAGCGCATTCAAGAGGGCCCTCGCTGCGATGCCGGAGCGTGAGCGCTGCCGATGGACCGACATGACGGTTCTACTCGATCCCGCTCAGCGAAAGCGATACGGAAAGGTCGGTTGCGGTCGCCGCGAGGAGCTGGCTGCCCGCCTCTGGTGGCTCGCAGACCCGTTTCTCGCACTTCCGGGTAACGACAGGCAGGTGGAGCATTACTCCCGGCATGTGATGAGCCGCATTCTCGACGGTACCCGCGCCGGGTACGACGTGCGATGGGGCGACGACCTGCGCGAGCTCGTCGTGCGCTACGGCTGGTCGCGGTACTGGACCGTCTCCCCTCCCTCGTCGAGTCTCGACACGCGCCAAGGCACCATATCCGGGCACGAAGCGTCGCCCAACTATCACTTCTTCCCGACGTCGCTCGTGATCGACTCCGCGACGAGCATCGGCGATTCGACATGGAGCCTCAGGCATCGATTCTCGCCCGAGCGATATTCGCCGCGGGTTGCGCCCCTGGTGGACGAGCTCGTACCGCAGATCGCTCTTTTCCGCCGCGGTGATTCGGTGCAGGTCGTCGCGGCATACGACGTCTCGCGCGATACCGCTTACGTCGGCGGGACTGTCCGGTCTGCGCTCGTGCTTGCCCGAGACGAGCGCGACCAGCCTGTCGTCTCCGAGCTGACACTTCCGCGAGGGTGGCATTCGGTCACCGTCGACGAAACGCCACGCGTGCTGAGCATCGAAACGTGGAACCCGCAGAAAAAACGCGGCGCGCGGCTTCGTCAGGGCCTCTGGCTTCCGCGCCGAGCCGCCAACTCCATCGCAGTCTCTGACATCCTGCTGTTCGATGCTTCGCCCGACGTCAGCGACCTCGCATCGATTCTCCCGCACAGTATTGGGAGCCTCACCGTCGCGCGTGACAGGAAGCTCGGTGTTTACTGGGAAGCGTACGGACTAGCTCGGCCCGACAGCGCGCTTCCCGTTTCGCTGACGCTGACCCGAATGGAGGGCGGGCTGAGAAGGCTCGCGCAGGCGATCGGGCTCGGGAAGCGGAGCTCACCGTTGAGCATCGCGTGGCGCGAGACGCCATCCATGGGTGGAATAGCAAGCCGGTCGGTTGTGCTCGACCTGTCGCTCATTCCGCGCGGTCGCTACAAGCTGAAGCTGGAGCTGAAGCCAAGCAGCTCCCCTCCCGTGACAGCCGGGCGAATAATCGAGATCAGGTAGTGGCGCGTCAGCGCTGCTCCAGTAATCCCTGCCGGCGAAAGAAGTAGTACAACGCCGTCCCCACCACGAGAGCGATCGCATAACCGTAGGGAAGCCCGACAGCGATTACGCCGACGGTGAGAACTACGAAGAATTCCCAGCGTCCCGCTGCTTCGCCGCGCACCAGCGACATCAGTACAAGTCCCTCGAACAACAGCAGCACTCCGAGCATCGGCAGAGGAAATACCTGCACCGTCTGCTGAAAGACCCCGGCGAAGAAGAGGCCGATCGCAAGATAGATCGACCCGTAGATGACGAGCGAGCCGCCGGTACGCGCGCCGAAAGTGTAGTGTCCCGCCAGTCCACCCGACCCATGACACGTAGGAACGCCGCCGAGCCATGGATTCACGAGATTCATTGCAGCGTATGTGACACCGAGCTTCCTCACCGTGATTCGCCGCTCGGGAAAGAGATCTTCAGCGATCTGTCTCGTCGCGAGCACTGAGTTGCCAAGCGACAGTGGTATCTGCGGAATGGCGAGCAGAACGAATCCCGTGACAATGTCGCTGAGCGTTATTCGCTGAACTGTCGGAAGAGAAAAGCCGGCGCCGGCCGCGATCGGTCCCGGGTCGAGATTGAACACGATCGCGTAGAGTATTCCCAGGCCGATCACGAACAGCGCCGGCGGGAACCGGCGATTCCCGAGGAGTGCAATGACGATTGCGAACGCTGCCGCCGCGAGCACATAACCCCGCGGGCCGTCGCGCTGCACGTAGTCGCGCAGTGCGAGCAGGGCGAGCTGGAGGCCGAGTCCCAGCTGAAGACCGCGCACGACCGCGCGAGGCACGACGCGCGCGAGCCAGTCGATTCCGCCGGAAACAGTGAGAAGCAGCATCGCGACTCCGATTGCGAGCCCTCCTCCATACAGAATCTCCGGCGCCACCCGCTGAGTGATGACGATGACTGCCACGGCTTTGAGCGGCTGCACCGCCATCGGAATGCCGTAAGTGGCAGCGGTGAAAACCTGCATCAGGCCGAACATGATCAGCACGCTGGCGCTGTCGAGGCCTGCGGCCAGGATCATTCCGATTATGAGCGGCAGGTCGGTGCCGATGTCTCCGAACGCACCCGCCAGCTCGTTCCTGTCGAACCGCATCCGCGGCCGGCCTTTCACCGTAGTCGGTGTGTCTGAGTGTTCGGACTTCAAGTACTGGTACGGGTTGAGTTGAGACCAGGGATTTTTTTGGGAACTCCAATGCCAAAACTGGCAATGAGATCCCAAAAAACTCCCTGGTCTCAACTCAACGCGAATCACTGCCCCCGGACTCCGCGATCATCGGCGCGAATGATGCTTCACATTTATATTGTAAGGCCCCCCCCGTGTTGACACTATATGACTGACCATACGGTCGAGATCGAGAACGTCTCGAAGCGCTACGCTACGCACGTAGCCGTCCGCGATCTCACTTTGCGCGTGCCGAAGGGATCGGTCTACGGCTTGCTCGGGCCGAACGGGGCGGGCAAGACGACCACGATCCGCATGATCCTCAACATCATCGCACCCGACGAGGGTACGATCCGGATTCTCGGCGTCCCATCCAACGACCCGAAGATCACCGACCGGGTGGGGTACCTGCCGGAAGAGCGCGGACTGTATCGCAAGATGCAGGTGAGGCGAATCCTGCGATTTCTCGCCGAGCTCAAGGGGGTGCCGCGCGCGGTTGCGGACAGCCGAATCTCGGAGTGGCTGGAGCGGCTCGACCTCAAGACCGACGAGAAGGATTGGGGCTTGTCGAAGATCGACGAGCTCTCACGCGGAATGCAGCAGAAGGTCCAGTTCATCGGCGCGCTGCTGCACGATCCCGACCTCGTCATTCTGGACGAGCCATTCAGCGGCCTCGACCCGATCAACGCCCAGGCGCTGAAGGACACCATTCTGGATCTCCGCCGCCGCGGGAAAACGGTGATCTTCAGCACACACATCATGGACAACGCGGAGCGAATCTGCGACTCGGTGTGCATTCTCGCGCGCGGTGAGAAGGTGCTGGATGGCTCCATCACGTCGATCAAGAGCTCCCACGGGACGCGTAACATCGCGCTCTCTCTCGAGGGCGGCTCCTCGAATGGTGTCGGACAGATTCTCGCCGACCGACGGCTCGTGTCGCGAGTGGACGACTCCAACCTCTATTTTGAGGTAGAGCTTGCGGAGAACGCGAACCCCCAGGAGCTTCTGCGCCGCATCGTAGACTCAGGTGCGAGCGTGCAGCGCTTCGAGCTCGTCCAGCCGTCGCTCCACCAGATATTCCTGGAGAAGGTAGGAGCTCGTCCCAGGCTGCCGGGAGAAGCGCCGTTTGCCGAAGGCGTAGAGGCAGGGATCACCGGCCATGGCTAAGCTCTGGGCAATCATCAAGCGGGAGTATCTCGAGCGCGTCAGGACAAAATGGTTCGTCATTGCCACCCTGTTCGGGCCGTTGTTCTTCGGCTCGCTGATCATCATTCCGGCTTACATGACGAAGAAGGCAAGGGCATCGAACGAGTTCACGAACACGATCATTCTCGATGCGACCAGCATCGGCATGGGCGCGAAAGTGGCCACCGCGATGAGTGTCGGGCAACCGCCGGGATCCGCTGCTCCGCTCGTAAGACAGGTCTCACCTCCTGATCTCTCGCGCGCGGAAAGCACGGCAACGCAGCAGGTGATGAGCTCCCAGGCGATCGGATACCTGGTCCTGGATGAGCAGACGCTGCGGGGGGAGGTAGTGCGCTATGCGGGCAGGAACGCGACTTCGATCGGGGACATGGAGCGCATTCGGTCAAAGGTCAGGGAGATACTTCTCACCGAGCGCCTCGAGGGGGCGGGAGTCAAGCCCGAGACGATAAAGGAGCTCTCGTTCATGCCGATCAGGCTGCGCGCCGAGCGGATCACCGACGAGGGAAGAGGCGGATCGGGCACGGCGAGCATCGTCTTCGCCGGAGTCATCGCTTTCCTGCTCTACATGTCGATCGTTCTCTATGGGCAGAACGTCCTGCGCGGTGTGCTCGAGGAAAAAACGACGCGCGTCGCGGAGGTGATTGTCTCCAGCGTTCCGTCGGAGACGCTGCTCGCGGGCAAGGTTCTCGGCGTGGGAGCGGTGGGCCTGACGCAACAGGCGATCTGGCTCGCCGCGTCGGTGTTCATGTACGAGGTGCGCACGCCGTTACTGGCTCAGTTCGGTATCAGCAGCACACCTTTCCAGATGCCGTCGATCACCGTCGGATACGGAATTCTCCTTCTCGTTTTCTTCATCCTCGGATTCACCTTCTATGCGTCTCTCTACGCGGCAGTTGGCGCATCGGTGAACACGGAGCAGGAGGCGCAGCAGGCGGTTCAGCCGCTGCTCATCATGCTCGTGGCGACAGCGATTTTCATCAATCCGATACTGCTCAACCCCACAGGAAGGCTTGCGTTCGTGATGTCGATCCTGCCGTTCTCGGCGCCGATCATCATGCCGCTCAGGCTGGCGCTGGTGAGTGTGCCCTGGTACGAGATCGCGGCTTCGATGCTCGCTCTGGCAGCCTCATGTGTGGCGGCAGTGTGGGTCGCGGCACGAATCTACCGCGTGGGGCTCCTGATGTACGGCAAGCGCCCCACTCTGAAAGAGTTGAGGCGCTGGGTCGTCTATTCGCATTAACTGCGGACCGCCGTACTACACTACGATCCGTAGTCCGCAGTGAAGTAAGGCGGTTAGGTCATCGCCTGGGCCGTAGCGGTCGTCTGACAGTATTTATCGAACGCCGCAGTCAGGTCATCGGCAATTTCGTTTGCTGTTCGCCCCTCGATATTGTGGCGCTCGAGCATGAATACAACGCGGCCGTCCTTGAGCAGCGCAATCTGCGGTGAAGACGGCGGGTAACCGGGGAAGTAGGTTCGGGCGCGCTGTACTGCCGCCGCGTCCTGCCCGGCGAAAACCGTGGTCAGCGCGGCGGGCTTCACCGGATGCCGAAGGGCTCTGGCTACCGCCGGACGCGCGTTCCGCGCGGCGCACCCGCAAACAGAATTGACGACCACGAGGGTAGACCCTTTCGCATCCTTGAGCTTTGCGTCGACCTCTTCGGCGGTTCTCATCTCTTCGATGCCGAGTTGCGTGAGCTCCTGGCGCATCGGTGTGACTATTCGTTCATCGTACATCGATTTCTTTCTCCATGTGAATTCACAGTCGTATCGAATAATAAACCCGGAAGCGGCGCCGCCGCATTGTCGGGGCCGCCTTCCTCAGGACTGGCGCCGGCGCTCTTTGGGCGGAGTGACGTATTTGTCCTGGGCCCCGGAATTTCGTCGCCGGTCGAGTATCGCTTCTCCGGGAAGGCCGGCGCGAACAGTGCCTGCGCTCCACGCAGCGTGCTCGCGCTTGAGCAGCTGATAACGGACGAGCTTGACCATGAGAGCGAGCAGCAGCGCGAATGCCGAGATGACGACCACGTGGCGCATGAAAATGGTTGCCGCGATTCCCGGCCAGTCGCCCAGTGTCGCGGCGCTGGTGCCCAGCGGCTCACGGTTCGCAACGATGAGACCCAGGCTGGCAATACTCTCGAACGCCGACTCGAGCGCGCCGAATGCGGGAGCTCGCCACGTCCACTGACGAAGCGGAAAACGGCTCAGGTGTGCCGTTGCCATGAGCAGCACGAACGCGGATCCAAGCAGAAACATCGTGCCGATGTACAATCCGTTGCCCGCATGCGTCAGGACGAGCGCGCGATAGAGCCGAACGACCACGCCGGTTACGAGAGCCATCTCGACGACGGATCTGGCGAGCTTGCTGAAAGCTGGCGGCTCACGGACCATGAGTCCGGCCGAGACGCGCTGCCTCAGTCGCTCGCTGTTCTGGCGCGCGATGAAATCTGACATTCGGGGCTCAATGTAATGCCGTAACTCCGGGCGAAGCGACGAATAGTTACGTCGCCCGGTTCAGAGCGTCGTTCCAAAGCCATGCGACAAGTGACGCGCCTAGCGCTCATACTATCGACGGCACCCGTTCTCGCTCTGGGAGTCGTTACGCCTACTTCGCCACCGAAAGCGGGGTGTATCCGCGGAGCGTATGGCAGCCGCTACAACCAGCGGCTTTTCCGCTCCGTGATGCGCCGCAGTGACAAGGTTGCGGGCAAGGTTCTCAAGGCGTACAACGTCCCGCGCGTGAAGCCGTCCGAGGTGAGGCCGGTGAATGATCCCGTAATCTGCCGACGCGCCGCTGTTGCGTACGGGAAAGTGCTGAGTGCCGAAGACCACGACCGGAAAGTCCACATCCTGCGGGTCGGCAACCGCTACATAGTAATGGATCCCGACTTTGTAGTGGACAACCAGCACCGCGCGGTGACCTTCGACTCGACTCTGACGAACGCGGTAGCACTCGTAGCACAGTAGTGCCGGGTCAATGGATCCAGTGCCCGATCCGCCCCCACCGAATATCAGTGATGAACGGCAGCGGACGGTCGCTGTCGTCGGCGTTATACGAGTAGTAAACGAACATGGGCTTGCCGCGAATGTTCTCCCGCGGAACGAAGCTCCAGTACCGGCTGTCCTTCGAGTTGTATCGACTGTCGCCCATCATGAAATACTTGTTCGGAGGGACGACGACGGGCCCCCAGTTGTCATGAGTGGGCTGCGCCGGCGCCGAGCCGAATCGTGACGACCTGAGTCCCACCGGCTTCTGCCAGTCGAACAGTGGATCGATCGAATCCATGGCTCCGTCCGGATTCGCCTGCGCGTATCCCGGCCGCTGTGCGATGCCGTTCACATAGAGGACGCCCTTTCTCATGTACAGCGTGTCTCCGGGAACGCCGATGAGTCGCTTGACGAGAGTCGGATTCGGGTCGTCGGGTTGATCGATCTGCGTCGGCGACTTGAACACCACTACGTCGTTGCGCCCGGGATCAGCCAGACCCGGAACGTTGATGCTCGTGAACGGGACATGGGGTCCGTAGACGAGCTTGTTCACGAACAGCCAGTCACCCACGAGCAGCGACGGGATCATGCTCCCCGAGGGAATCCTGTATGCCTCGAGAAAGAAAATGCGGAGAACGATGAAGAATGCGAGTGCGGTTGCGAGCGCCTTGAAGTTCTCCCAGAAGCGGCTCAAGGCGCTGCGCTGCGAAAAAGGGCGCGCCTTTTGAGCGCGCCCCCCGCCTCCTGCTTTCGTTGAGGCGACTGCCAATGCTCTACTTCAAGTGCTTGTTGACGAGTCGTGTCATCTCGAACATTGAGACCTGCCTGCTTCCGCCGAACACGGGACGGAGATTGTCATCGGCGTTGATCATGCGACGGTTCTTGGAATCCTGCAGTCCTTTACGTCGGATGTAGGCCCACAGTTTCTTCGTCACCTCTGTGCGAGGAAGTGGAGAGCTTCCCACCACCGGAGCCAGCTGCGCGCTCGGCGTCATCGGCTTCATGAACGCTGCGCTGGGTACTCGCTTGGTTCCGGATTTCTTTCTGGCGGCTTTTCTCGAAGACTTTCTGGCGGTCTTCTTCCTGGCCGCTGGCCGTTTCTTCGCCGAGCTCTTCTTCTTCGCTTTTGCCATCGCTTCTCCTGGTTGTTGATCGGGCGCAAACCGGGCGACGCCTATGCGCGTCGCGAGCAAGATAGAGCGGCAAATTGCGTGCGCAAGAGGGAAAACCGCGCTCTTTACGAGAGAAGAAGCCGCATCATCTTCACATCGTACTCGTCGGGAGAGTCGTCGCCGTCGGCAATTTCGTAGTTCTTCTGAGGAGTCTCCAGCACGAGCGGAACACCGTTTGTCCGCCTGTCGCTCATCAGCCAGTGAAACGGCTCTGCTCCGATGTATCCGTCACCGATGAGCACATGCCTGTCCCTGTTGGATCCCAGCGGCGTCGCACTGTCGTTGAGATGGAAGAACGACGGAGGCTCTCCCGTTTTCTTCTCGAACTCGTCGAGGATCGCGGACAGATCCTTCTTCGATTTCGTTATGTCGTAGCCCGAGCAGAATAGGTGACACGTGTCGAGTCCGTACCCTGTGCGCGGGCGAAGCGACTTCGGGACCTCGGAGAGCATCCACCCGATCTCCTCGGCGGTGCGGCCCATTGTGCGTCCCGCGCCGGCCGTGTTCTCGATGAGAAGCCGCGTTGGCGAATCGATTGTCTCGAGTGCCACGATGATCGCGCGGGCGATTCGTTTTGCCGATGCAGAGGGCTCGCTCGGTCCTGCTGATCCCGGGTGAAAGCACACCTGCCCGACGCCGAGCGCACTCGAGCGCTCGAGCTCTTTCGTCAGACCTCCGCTCGCCCGCGCCCATTTATCGTCGTCCGGCGTCGCGACGCTCAGGACGTACGCAGCGTGCACGATGACCGCCTGAGGCTTGATCTGCGACTCTGCCAGCGCCGCTTTGAACCGCGCAACGCGCTCCGGCTTGATGTTCGACTTGTCCCCGTAGAATTTCGGGATCGCCGTAAAGAGCTGCATCGCCGTCATGCCGGCGTTCGCCGCCCGCCTGACGGCCATGTGGATGCCGCCGTTTTCTATCGTGTGGGCCCCGAGGAGCTTTGACATACTGCGTGGCCGGAGCAGGAAGTGTGCTTGCTAAAATGCAAACGGGGACCGGCTCACCCCGAGCCGGCCCCCGCTTTTATCGGTGCGGAAGTCCTATCTGAACAGCAATCCGACCGAGATTGGAATGAACATCGTGTTCGAGTCGTCCGCGATGGTGTCGTCACTGTCGAAGATCATGTGCCACCTAGCTTCTATTATCGACGTGAAGCCGCTCAGCGGAACCTGGACCCCGGCGCCGATGTTGATACCGCCTTTGTTCTCTGACTCAAAACCGCCGCAATCGCTGCAGCCCACCCGATACAACCCGCCCCCGCCGATGATGTACGGCCGCACGGTTGCCGGCTCGGTCATCGGGAACCTGAAAACCCCGTTAACCGTTGCGGTGAGAATATTGAAATCCACATCCTCGCCGACATCCTGCTCGCTGCCGAAACTGTGGTAGACTACCTCGCCCCGAATCCCGAGAGGAAAATAGGGTCCGTTCCACTCGACCAGACCTCCCGCATGCCACCCCATTTTGACAGCGTCGCCGAAGTCTCCCAGCGGAACTGACGCACCGGCGACAACTCCGAATGCGATGGGATTCCCCTGTGCCTGCAACGGACTCAGGGCAAGCGTCGACGCGAGCGCCGCCGCCCCAACAAATGACCAACCCCTCCACTTGCTTGTACGTGTCATCTTCTGCCTCTCGTTCTTGAGGTTGCGCCACCGTGCGCGAACGCGCACGGACTTGCATCTGTCACTCTCAGGCCACCGCGGTGCGAAACTAGAACCTTCGACCCAAAGCGCAACGGTTATCTCAGGTGCAAACACAAGACGCATACCAGAGCAAGCAAATTGTGGAAAGCGAAATAAGTGATGTTGATATTTATCGCCACACGCCGTCCCGGTATGCAGGCCGTGTGGCGCTCACCCGAGGGTCAGCCGAGTGATCGCTCCACCACACCCGCACTGAATCACCCGCCACCTCGACGGTCGGCTGACGCGCTCGCTCGTTGGCACTCGACACAACCTCGCCAGCTTTGAAGATGTGTCCCATCGAACGTGACACGGCAACACCAACACTCGGTGTGAGGCTGTTTGGATCTTCATAAGCGACAGCCACCCGGTCGCCCGCACCCGAGACGCTCACCCACGCAGGATTGTCGCCGAATACTATCGGCACCGGCGCATGGAATGTCCGCCCGCTGTCCATCGAGTGCGCGAAGAACACGCCACGACCCGCCGCCGGCTCGGCGAAGTACGCGAGGTACACATAGCCGGTTGACGAGTCGGCGGCGATTGACGGAGGCGGTCGCCCGCAACCGCGGATGCTCCTGTCGGTCGAGTCGGCAACAACCGGCGCCGTCCAGCTCTTTCCGCCGTCGGGCGACTGGGACACGAGAAGCACGCCACTGCTGTCCCTTTGCGCCGACCACCAGGCAGCGAGCAATCGCGACCCTTTGCGTGTTGCACGCACCGATGCCGGACATCCGGCAGCCTGCGGCCACACGCTTTCAAATGCCACCGTTGCCGGGAGTCGCGGCCCATCGAGCCTGATCTCGTTCCAGACAATGTCGCCTTCGCTGCACGCGACGACGGACAGTCCGAGCGCCCCCAGCATCACCAGTGTCCACCGGCGCGCGTCCGTCATCGCTCTCCAATCCGTCGGAGGGTATCTTTCGAGGTCCAGACCAGAATCATCTCCAGGAATAATCGCATGGGCGCATCCACCATTCGACCTGCACCCGCCGGCACTTCCGCACCGGCTCCAGCTTCTACCCAGAAACCTTCGCCGGCTTCCACCGGCAGCCAGGCCGCCGCCGACGCTTCGGAATCCGCGGCGTTCGCGCCCGCCGGCGGCGCGCAGTCTTCTCCGGTCTCCGGGTTCAATGGCAACCGCCGCGTTCCCGCGCCCGTCAATGAGCCGGTGAAAAGCTACGCTCCGGGAAGCGCCGAGCGTGCCGCGCTCAAGCAGAGACTGAGGGAGATGGCCGGCGAGCGCGTCGACATCCCGCTGATAATCGGAGGAAAGGAAGTCCGTACGGGCGATCTCGCACAGTCGGTGATGCCGCACAACCACCAGCACGTCCTCGCCGATTACCACCTTGCAAAAGCGTCGAACATCGACGACGCCGTCGAGGCGGCGCGGGCTGCGTCGCGCGAATGGGCTAACTGGGCCTGGGAGGATCGGGCCGCTGTATTTCTGAAAGCAGCGGAGCTTCTCACGACCAGCTGGCGCGCGACGCTGAACGCCGCAACGATGCTGGGCCAGTCGAAAACCGCATTCCAGGCAGAGATCGACGCGGCGTGCGAGCTAATCGATTTCTGGCGATTCAATCCGCACTACGCTCAACAGCTGTACGACCAGCAGCCGCTGAGCGATCACTCGATGTGGAACCAGCTGGACTATCGTCCGCTGGAGGGATTCGTCTACGCCGTCACGCCGTTCAATTTCACGTCGATAGCCGGAAATCTTCCCACCGCGCCAGCGCTGATGGGAAATACCGTTATCTGGAAGCCCGCGTCGAGCGCGATGCTGAGTGGCTACTACATCATGCGTCTGCTCGAGGAGGCGGGACTTCCGCCGGGAGTGATCAACTTCGTTCCCGGCGACGCGGCAACCATCTCGGACAGGCTGCTCGGTCACCACGATCTCGCCGGCGTGCACTTCACCGGCAGCACCGGTGTCTTCAACAGCATGTGGCGGACAGTCGGCGCCAGCATGTCGAAGTACCGCTCGTATCCCCGCATCGTCGGCGAGACAGGCGGCAAGGATTTCATCGTCGCGCACGCGTCAGCCGACCCTGCGGCGCTTTCCGTCGCGATCGCGCGTGGGGGATTCGAATATCAGGGACAGAAATGCTCGGCGGCGAGTCGCATCTACGTTCCTGAATCAATCTGGCCCGAAGTGCGCGACCGTACCGTTGCAATCATGAAGGAGCTGAAGATGGGCGACCCTGCGGACTTCAGGAACTTCATGGGCGCTGTCATCGACAAGCGCGCGTTCGACAAGATCGGCGAGTATGTGGCGCACGGCCGAGACAACGCGCAGATCATCGCCGGTGGTGGAGTGCACGGGGACGAGGGATACTTCGTGGAGCCTACTCTCGTCGAGACGCACGATCCGTCGTACAAGCTTTTGTGCGAGGAGATATTCGGACCGGTCGTGACGGCTCACGTCTACGCCGACGCGAAGTGGGAGGAGACACTCGCGACAGTCGACCAGACTTCGCCCTATGCTCTCACCGGGGCGATCTTCGCGCGCGACCGCGCCGCAGTGCGGACAGCATCTGTCGCGCTGAGGAATGCGGCCGGAAACTTCTACATCAACGACAAGCCTACGGGTGCGGTGGTTGGGCAGCAGCCCTTCGGCGGTGCGCGCGGCTCGGGTACGAACGACAAGGCCGGCTCCATCCTCAACCTCGTTCGCTGGGTGAGTGCCCGAACCATCAAGGAGACATTCTCGCCGCCGCTCGACTACAGGTATCCGTTCATGGCGGAGGAATAGCCTCCGCGTGACGACGACCGCGGCCGCACGCACGCCGATCGGATCGCCCACCCGTTTCGATCCGGAAGAGCTGCGCGTCACGCGGATTCGCGCCCTTCGTGGTCCAAACTACTGGCGCCTCGCACCTGTCATCGCCGGCGATGTCGAGCAGGGTGCACTCGAGAAGGTCACGTCTGCCGACGTCCCGGGTTTTACCGAGCGACTGACGGGCGCAATCCCGTCGCTCGAATCGCACAAGTGTACCCGCGGGCATCATGGCGGATTCATCGAGCGCCTCGTCGAAGGAACGCACTTCCCGCACATCCTGGAGCACGTCGCGCTCGAGCTGCAGACGCTCATCGGGAACGATGTCTCATTCGGTCGAGTGGTTCCCTCAGGCGACGAGGGGGTGTGGTGGCTGATCGTCGCCTACGAGGAGGAACAGGTCGGGCTGCAGGCGATGCGCGACGCGGTCAAGATCGTTCGCGCGTGCATCAGCGGTGAGAAGCTCGACGTCGGGTCGATCGTCGACGATCTCGTTTCGCTTTACGAATCTTCCCGGCTCGGCCCCTCCACCGGGGCGATCGTCGAGGAGGCGCGGCGTCGCGGCATTCCCGTCCGCCGTCTCAACAATTACTCGCTGGTGCAGCTCGGGCTCGGCAGCAATCTCCACCGCATTCAGGCGACGCTCACCGATTCGACGAGCGCGATCGGCGTGGAGATCGCGCAGGACAAGGACGACACCAAGCGCGTGCTGGAGAACATCGGACTGCCGGTCCCCAAGGGTGACGTCGCACGCACGGTCGAGGCCGCGCTCGACCTTGCAGAAGAGATCGGCTACCCGGTGATACTCAAGCCGCTCGCTGCCAATCACGGTCGCGGAATCTCCGGGCGTTGCGCCGACGCAGATGCACTTCGCGCGGCGTGGGAACGCTCGTCCGCTTACGGCTCGCGCATCGTTGTGGAGCAGTTCGCCGAAGGTCGCGACCATCGTGTTCTCGTAGTCAACGGGAAAGTCGTTGCTGCCGCCGAGCGTGTTCCAGCTCATGTCGTGGGCGATGGAAGGCACACGCTGGCCGAGCTGATCGCCAAAGCGAACGAGGATCCGCGCAGGGGTGTGGGACACACGAAAATGCTGACGCGGATTCCCACCGATTCGCGGGCGCTGGAGTATCTCGCCAGAGTCGGACGTACCATGCAGACCGTGCCTGCCGCTGGAGAGATGGTGGCGCTGGCCGCGACTGCGAATCTCTCGACTGGTGGGACGTCGATCGACCGCACCGATGAGATGCATCCGGACAACGTCACCGCCTGCGAGATGGCCGCAGGCGTGATCGGACTCGACATTGCGGGCATCGACGTCCTAACGCCGGACATCTCCATTCCGTTTCGCGAGAACAAGAGCGTCATCATCGAGGTAAACGCGGGTCCGGGAATCAGAATGCACACTCATCCCGCGGAAGGACGAGCGAGGAACGTGGCGGCGCCGATCGTGGATATGCTGTATCCGCCGGGTGTCGAAGCGACGATTCCCGTTATTGCAGTCACCGGCACGAACGGGAAGACGACCGTCACCCGTCTCATTGCCCATCTTTTCCGCGTGACCGAGAACACCGTCGGATTCACTACAACCGACGGTACGTATCTGGGCAACCGCCTGGTGATCGAGGGCGACATGACCGGCCCGTTCTCGGCGAACATCATCCTGTCGAATCCGACTGTCGACATCGCCGTTCTCGAGACAGCGCGCGGTGGAATTCTCCGCGCCGGGCTTGGCTTCGACGAATGCGACGTCGGTGTCGTGCTCAACGTCTCCGCGGATCACCTCGGGCTCCGCGGCATCAACACAGTCGAGCAGCTCGCGGATGTGAAAGGTGTCGTCGCCGCCGTCGTCAAGCGCGAGGGCCACGCGGTGTTGAACGCGGACGATCCGCTGGTTTACGCCATGCGGGATCGAACTCCGGGAGATATCGTGCTCTTCTCCACGAAACCCGAGGGGGAAAGCGCCGAGTTCGAGCAGCATCTGCTGCGCAATGGCATTGGTGCGCGAATAGAGAAGGACACGTTCGTCATCAGGCGCGGGCGCCTCCGCATTCCAATCGCCTCGGTGCGAGAGGTTCCGCTCATGCTGGGAGGAGCGGCGCGCTTTCAGCGCGAGAACGTGCTGGCGGCAATCGCCACCGCTTACGTGCAGGGAATGCGGTACGACGACATCCGCGCCGGGCTTCTCTCTTTCTTCCCTTCTCCGTCGCTCACGCCAGGCCGCCTGAATCTCATGCGCGTCGGCAAGGGTCGCGTGCTCGTGGACTACGCGCACAATCCCGCGGCGATTGCCGGCCTGATGGAATTCGTCTACAACCTCGACGCAGCCCGGCGAATTGGAATAATCACCGCGCCGGGCGACCGGCGCGACGAGGATCTGCGAACCGTCGGCAGACTTTCAGCGAAGCTCGACCGCGTGATCGTCCGCGAAGACAAGTACCGCCGCGGACGTGAGCCGGGCGAGGTGTCTCGCCTCATCATCGAGGGGCTGCACGAGGCCGGAATGACCGACAGTCAGATCGAGATCATCTACAACGAGACTGAAGGTCTCGCGCACGCCGTGAGCCAGATGGAGGACAACGACCTCGTGTTCGTCCTGGCCGACGAGGTTCCTGCAGTGCTCGCGCAGCTGGATCTTCTTTCCGGCGACCGTCACACCTGACTGAATGACTCTGCCCGACGCGTCGGCCGAGCTGCGGATGACTTCGCTCCACGCAACGCGAGGAGCGAACTTCTGGTCGCGGCGCCCGGTCACGCGGCTCGACATTCTGGTCGGTGCGTATGAGGGCATTTCCTCCGCTGAAGTACCCGGGTTTACCGAGACGCTCGTTTCCGCGATGCCCGGACTCGAGGAGCACCGCTGCAGCATCGGGGAGCGGGGCGGGTTCATCACGCGGCTCCAGCGCGGCACATATGCGGCACATATCATCGAGCATGTCGCGCTCGAGCTGCAGAATACAATTGGCCACGAGGCCGGCTTCGGGCGCACCCGCGGCGGCGATGTGGATGGTGAGTACACAATCGTGGTCGAGCATCTTCACGAGGCGGTGGGCCTTCGAGCCGCGGGCCTCGCGCTCGAGATAGTTCAGCAGGCTTTCTCCGGAACGCTTGGCTCCGTCGATTACGCGACGGCAGAGCTCGCCGCGATTGCGCAGACGCCGGACGTCCCTCGTCTGACTCAGCGCGTCGCGTGCGGAATTACCGGAGGGTCCAACCGGGCTGAAGCGCGCGCCGAGCTCGTGCGGCGCGGATTCGGGAACGGAGAGCTGATTGTCGACGTGGCTCCCGCTTATCTTCTGCAGGCAGGACTTCCCTACTCACGGTCCGACATCGCAATCGTGCTCGACACGATGCTGACCGATGTGCCCGAGCGATACCGTGAGGAGGAGCGTGCACAGCGACTCGTGGCGACGGTGGCTGACGCAGTCGAGCGCGGCGGAATAGTCGTTGTGCCGGCGAAGGAATGGGAGGTTCAGGATCTCGTGCGCGACGCCGGCTGTCGCGTGGCGATCTTTGCGCCCGACGCGGACATCACGCGGCGTGACAAGAAGGTGGCGCGCGCCGCGGCATATTGTGACGGAGGGAGAATCATCATCGAGACGCGCAGTGGAGTTGCCGATGGCGGAGCACTTCATGATCATGCGCCGGCAGGCGCGCAGGCCGCGGCGGCCCTCGCGGCATTCACGCTTCACGAGTTGCATCCGCACCGCGCGGCCGCAGCCTCCGCGACGGGTTAGAGCTTGGCAGTAAGTCAGGGACAACTCAATCCCGAGCGGCCGCATGTGGATGTCGACGAACCCACGCCCGGCGCCGGACCGGATTGGCATTCCCGCGCGCACACAGGAACGCTCGTACTGATGGGCGGAGCGACAGACGCGCGGGGTGATGCGCTCGCGGCGTTCGCCGGTCTCGTGCGGGGTACGAAGGGAGGTCCGGTCGTAGGGTTTACGACTGCGTCAGCCAACGTGAGAGCGAGCGCGCGCAGGTGGCGGCGCGCACTTCATACGGCGGGCCTCGAGAGCGTCACGATCCCGGTGGTCGAGAGTCGCGAGCAGGCAAGCGACCCGAGGATCGTAAAGCTGATCGAGGAGTCGAGCGGAATTTTTCTCGGCGGCGGGAATCAGATCAAGCTGATAAGCATCCTGAGTGGCACGCCGGTCGCCGAAGCGATCTGGGCGCATTTCGCGCGCGGCGGGATAGTTGGTGGAACGAGCGCCGGCGCGGCCGCACTTACTGAGCTCACGCTAGCGGGCAACGAGGTGGACGAGGAAGGAAAGCTCGTCGAGCAGTACATCGGTCCCGGCCTCGGGCTTCTCGGATTCAAGAGTCTGATCGATACGCATTTCACGCAGCGCCGCCGGCTTTATCGACTGTTCGTCGCAATAGCAGACAATCCGGAGATCATGGGTCTGGGAATCGACGAGGACACGGCGATGATCGTGAAGGGTGAGATCGCGACCGTCGTCGGCAGGGGCGGGGTGACTTTCGTGGACGGTCGGAGTGTGCGATTCGACAACGCTGACGAAGTGACGAAGGGCCGTCAGCTTACGCTGAGCTCACTGCGCGTTGGAATAGTGGGAACCGGCTACACGTTCAACCTCAGGCACAGGGAACTCGAGGCGCTGCTGGATTAAGCCCCATTGAATGTCTTAATGAGGATAATTAGCATTACTTAATGAACAAGCGCAATCCTCTTCGGCTTAGCGAGCCGCTCCAGATCTACATCACCGCCGACGAGCGGCGAATGCTGGATAACCTCTCTGCGGAGACCGGCCTTTCGAGGGCTGAGATTTTACGGCGTGGTCTACGGACGTTTGCCACCCAGCAAGCGGGGGACAGCGGGCCGATGCATGAGCTGATTTTGTCGCTTCGAGATGCGAAGTGGCCCGTCGACATCGCGACTGACCACGACCGGCATCTGACCGACGCCTACACAGACCGGCACACGCGATGAGCCGGGCCGTGTTCGTGGATACGTCAGGCTGGCTGGCGGCCGCGAGTACCCGCGTGAATCGACACCACGAGGTCGCGCCAGCATACGACGAACTTGTTGCACGGCGCACGCGTTTCCTCACCACGAATCTCGTGGTTGCGGAAATGCACATTTTGATCGTCCGCGAGCAGGGTGCCGACGCCGGGGGCCGGCTCCTCGATGCAATCCATGCAGATCCGATGTACACCGTCATCGCCTCGACCCGTGACCTCGAATCCGCTGCGACGGATCGCTGGCTGCGTCCTTACCGCGATCATCGGTTCAGTCTCACGGATGCCGTGAGCTTCGAGGTAATGCGGACCGAGCGGATCGAAGAAGCATTGGCGCTGGATCATCACTTTGAGATTGCCGGATACCGACTGCTTCCCGCTCCCGCGGCCCGCCTGCCCCGAAAGCGGCCGCGGCCGCGGAAATAATCGGAAGTTGATACCAGATACTCATCGCGACCATGCCGATTGAAATCCGGGTGCTGGGCGCCGGTGATGCGGAGATTCTCGCTCATGTCGCGTCGGACGTCTTCGATGGTCCGGTCGAGACGCGATGGTGCACAGAGTTCCTCGCTGACGAAAGACATCATCTTGTCGTCGCGCTCGACGGCGGGTGCGTGGTCGGCATGGCGTCCGCCGTCCACTACGTGCACCCTGACAAGTCGCCCGAGCTGTGGGTGAACGAAGTGGGAGTCGCCGGGTCGTACCAGGGTCAGGGAATCGGCCAGAAGCTGCTCGCGGCCCTTTTTGCGCACGGGCGGAAGCTCGGCTGCAGCGAGGCCTGGGTTTTGACGGAAGAAACGAACACGGCAGCTCGACGTTTGTACGCTCGCGCGGGGGGCGTCGAGTCACCTACTCTCATGTATTCATTTCCGCTCGACACACAGCGATGATATCGCGTCAAAGGGCCGCGCTTCGACGCCGAAAGCGCTAAATTCCATACAGATGAAAGACCCCATAAACCCGGTTGCATCAGCTTGGAACACTTCGCCGACCGCGAAGGCAAAGAATGCCGTCGAGCGTTCCGTCACTGCGTTGCTCGACGAGCTCGCACCGGAACGCGTGCTCAAACGAGACAGGCAGCTCGCAGGCCCGGTTGAGCAGCACCGAACGCCGACCGGATGTGTCCTCCAGGCAGCCGACGCCGCAGTCAGCGTTTCATGGTTCGCAGGCGCCGGGAATGCACTCGGTGAGCTGCGTATTGTCGTGTGGCACGGGACCGTTCAGCGCCGCGGTGCTCCGCGAAGCCAGAAAGCGGCAAAGATCATCGAGGAGCTCGTGCTGCAGCCGATCGAGCCTCCTGTCGACGACCGTCTGTGGGAAGATGCTGATGGCCGTAAATACAACACCGCTTCCCTTGCGGCGAAATCACTGGCTCTCTTGAAAGAGCAAGTCGGAGCGCACACCTAGCCTTCCGGCGGTCCATTTTCGGACCGCAGTCCACGCTCTTCGGACAGGGTGGCCGCATGGTCACCGATCACGTCGGCATCCTGAAGCGGCAGCCCGACGGGAGTTTGAAGTTCTACATCGACATCTTTGCTGCCAGCCCATCGGCGGCGCCCCGGCGATGAGCCTCAACATGTTCTGACGGTCGCAGCAACTGGCGTTTTGCGGGGGCGTTCCGCATCGTAGGCGCATGTCGCGGACGCCCGAGCAGCACCTCACCATGCTTCGCAATCGCTGCTTCTTGTTCCTGCCGCTCGTCGCGATTCTTCACGCATGTGCGACCGTTCCCTCTACGGGCGCGAATGAAAGCGTTGCAATCGTCGGTGTCACTGTCGTCGATCCATCATCCACACAATCGCCAGCCACCGACCAGACCATCCTCATAGCGGATGGGCTGATCCGCGTGGTGGGCCCTTCATCGACAATCGCAGTTCCCGCCAACGCACGACGAATAGATGCGCGGGGAAAGTTTGCGATCCCGGGACTCTGGGATTCGCACGTTCACTTCATGAACACTGGAGTCACCGCGCTTCCGTTGCTCGTCGCGCACGGGGTCACGAGTGTCCGCGAGATGGGTGGATTCATCGACAGCACGCGAGCGTGGCAGGCGCGCATGAAAGCCGGATCACTCGTCGGCCCGCGCATAATCACACCCGGACCTATTCTAGAAAGCCCCCGTTATCTGGAGGGAGTTGTCCAGCGCAGCACCGGCAGCAATTCGCAGCTGGCCCTTCGGGTGCTGCCTTACCGCCTTCGCGTCGGCGACTCTGTCGAGGCAAGAAAGGCGATCGATTCACTGGTCAAGCTTCGAGTGGACTTCGTGAAGATCAGAACGTCCGCAACTCCCGCGGCGTTCTACGCCACACTTCGGGAAGCTGGGCGAGCGGGACTACGCGTTGCCGCGCATCAGCCGAACGCCGTGACTCTGCGCAGCGCAATCGATTCCGGGCAGACGGATCTCGAGCACGCAATACTCCCTCCCCTGAGCCAGCTGTCCGAAGCGTCGCGCGATTCCATCTACTGGACATTTGTCAAAAACAATGCGTGGTACACGCCGACGCTCACCGTCTCGAGAGCGGTAATGCTCTCCGGCGACTCCGCAGCGCGGGCGATTTTCAGCGATGAGGCCATCCGCCTCGACGAGCGCAGAGCATACGCATCGCGCTGGCTCCTCGGCTGGTGGCGAATGCAGGTGGATGAGCGCGCAGGCGATACGTCATCGGCGCGCGCAGCTCAGGGCGAGGAGGCATATCGAAGCAGCACGAACGACGTTCATCAAATGTACAAGCTCGGCGTCAACATTCTCGCCGGAACCGATGCAGGCTCGGTACTGGTCTATCCCGGCTTTGGTCTGCACGAGGAGCTTCAGCGTCTGGTTGAAGACGCCAGGCTCTCACCACGCAGTGCACTCTGGAGCGCGACCATCGGTCCCGCGCGGTTCGCACACCTCGAGAACCGACTGGGCACAATCTCCGCGGGGAAGATTGCGGACATAGTTCTGCTCGACGCTGATCCGCTCACCAACATCCGCAACACACGCCGGATTTTCGCGGTGGTTCAGGCCGGCCGGGTATTTTCGCGTGCCGCGCTGGACGCCCTTCTCAGCGAAGTGCGATCAGCCGTGGCGCATTGAGAATCTGGGCGCGGCTGCCCGTCATCGTCCGAGCCCTCATCAGCGGCGGTCTGATGGCCACCGCTGGAACTGTCCCGTGGGGACTGATTGCGGGAATGAATCTGAAGCACATGCCGAGTGTGCCCTGGGCAGTGCCCCCTGCGGCGTTGTATCTATGGCTGTTCTGGCGATACGCCCGTGGCGACGGGTGGCCGCGATCAACCGCGGAGGCGCGCCGCAAGAGTCTCAGGGCCAATTCTCTGCCTGGCGAAGTATGGGGCGCAGCCATGTTTGCCGGCGTCCTGGGCCTCATCACCGTCGTTCTGCTTCTGCGTGTGATGAACCGCCTGGTCGTGCTGCCACAGCAGCAGGACGACATCTCGAAGTATCCCCTGATGACAGTGGTCTTGCTTGTGGCTATGGGCTCAGTCGTCGCGGGCGTCGTCGAGGAAGGATCGTTTCGCGGCTACATGCAGGGTCCGATCGAGCGCCGTCACGGGCCGGTGATCGCAATTCTAGTGACGGGGCTCCTCTTTGGATTCGTTCATTTCACACATCCCGAGGTGACGGTGCTCCTGATGCCGTACTACCTGGCTGTCGCCGCCGTTTACGGTCTGCTTGCTTACTTCACGAACTCCATCCTGCCGAGCATGGTGCTGCATGCCGGCGGGAATGCCTTGGCTGCCATCGATCTCTTCGCACGCGGTCGCTCGGAGTGGCAGGCATCGGCGAACCCGGATCCGTTGATCTGGGAAGCAGGCACGGATGCCTCATTCTGGATTTCCGTGGTTGCTTTTCTTTTCGTTGGCTCAGCGGCGGGTTGGGCATACGCCGGGCTTGCGGCCGTCGCGAAGAGCGGCAGGCGTGGTACATCAGACAGAGAGAGGCAGATATTTGAGCGAGAGGTCTGAAGTTTTCGAGACATGGTAGTAGCGCTCGCCGTCGCTGTAGCCTGCGTACTTACGCTCGCGACGATGGGACGTGCGACGATTTTTCTCGTCGTTGCGATGTTGTTGTGCTACGCACTATGGGTGCGTCGCACGGAATGGCCGCCGGGTGAAACTGTTCTCGGAGTGTACGCCCTCGCAGTACTCGTTCAGTGCGCCCATTCTGTGGAGGAATACCTGGCCGGCTTCTACCGTGTATTTCCGCCCGTGTTCGGCGCCAGTCCGTGGTCTGGGCGACGGTTTCTGATCTTCAACCTTGTGTGGCTGACGATTTTTGTATTTGCCGGCGTCGGACTCTCGCGCGGAAGACGCGCTGCCCACTTAGTTGCACTGTTTCTCGCGATCGGCGGCGGCATCGGCAACGGCCTCGGCCATCTTGCACTCTCGGCTCGTGGGGGTGGTTATTTCCCCGGAGCCTATACCGGAGTGCTCGCTCTCCTCGTGGGGTCGCTTCTCGCGTATCGTCTGATCCGAAAACCAGCTCACATCGTGTCAGCCGCGCACAACGCGGAGTCGCAAAGCTGAGTTTCAGCTAATCGCGACCGGGTTCATCATCGCCTCCGCTACATTCCTTCAACAATCAGCCGAAACCGTGGCATCTCGCGGAGGGAATCGAGATCCGCGTCATGCGCAACCCAGTCCTTTTGACCATATCCCTTGTCGACTGCCTTCTCGAGGCAGTCCAAAGCCTCATTGGAATTGCCGAGCAGTGCATACATGCAGGATATGTTGTACAAAAGAAGTGGGTCGTCGGGATTGATCGTCAGGGCCCGGCGCGCGTAATCCCTCGCCGCGTCATTCAGGCCCAGGCTCGCGGCAACCGTCGCGCCAAGCTGACAGGCACGTGCGTCGTCTGGGTTGAGATTCAGTCGCTCGTCTATCAGGCGGAGTGCCTTTCTGTTCATTGCTTCGCTTTCTTCTTTCATTCCCATGACACCGTAGCAACGCCCAAGAAACGTCGGCGCCTGAAAATCCTCTGGTCGCAACACGCACGCTCTTTCGAACAGCTTTGCGGCCTCCGCAAACTCCCCCTGTGCGATTCTCGCCCGCCCGTAGTGATACAGCGCTTCGAAAAGCTTTGGATCGAGCTTTATCGCAAACTCGAACTCACGCTCGGCTTCAGTAAAGCGCATGCTCAATGAATGCGTTAATCCGGATGCGAGATGCGCCTCGGCCAGATCGGGACCTAGCTCGAGGGCCCTGCGGCTCGCTGCGTTTCCCTGAGTCAGATTCTGCTCGCGGGCGTCGCAGTTCATGAAGAGAAGCGAGCAGCTGTCAGCCAACCCTGCATACGCGAGCGCGTAGTCGGGATCGAGCTCGATCGCGCGCCTGAACATCTGCCGGGCGTATTCGAGCCCGCTCCGGCTCCACTGATGGATGAACTGTCGTCCGCGCAGGTAGTACTCGTATGCCTGGACGTTCACCGAGCGGTCGCGCTCGATGGCTTTTTTCTCGCCCTCGCTGAGTATCACGCGAAGCGCGTCGAAGATCGCCTGCGAGATCTCGTCCTGAATGGTAAACACATCTTCCATGTCGCGATCGAATTTTCCAGACCAGAGCTGATATCCATCTGCAACATTGATCAGCTGTGCACCGATGCGAAGCCTGTTCCCGATCTTTCGCACGCTGCCTTCGAGAACCGTCGAGACTTTGAGCTTCCGTCCGATCTCGCCGATGTCCTCGCTTTTTCCCTTGAAGACAAAAGACGACGTGCGTGAGGCAACGCGAAGGGACTGAATCTTCGAAAGCGCGTTGATCAGCTCCTCTGCCATGCCCTCAGTGAAATACTCGTTCTCGGGGTCGGCGCTCATGTTCGCGAAAGGCAGTACCGCCACCGATTTCGCCGCCGAGACTACCGGCTGTGGCAGTGTGGCCGTGTCACTCGGGGTAACGAGTGTCTCGCTACCGAGCGCCTGAGCGAATACGGCCGTCGACGCGAATCGGTCTGACGGAACAGCGGCCATCGCTTTTGTCACTGCCCTTTCCACGTGCTCCGGAACGCTTCCGCGCACTTCGCGGAGTGGCCTCGGCGCCTCCGTGAATCTCTTCGTGAGAACAGCCTGGGCCGTAGCACCAGTAAAGGGTCGTTCACCAGCGAGCATCTCGTAGAGAACACAGGCGAGACTGTATTGGTCGCTCTGTCCGTCGAGGTTGAGTTCCCCTGAAGCCTGTTCCGGACTCACGTAGGCGGGTGTCCCGACCATCATTCCGGTCTGAGTCAGTGTTTCCGAGGCGGCGGAGCTCACGGCCTTCGCGATTCCGAAGTCCATGACCATCGCCTCACCCTCGTAGAGCATGACGTTTTCCGGCTTGATGTCGCGATGAACGATCTTCTGCCGGTGTGCGTAATCGAGGGCGGACGCGATTCCCTTTGCGTGGCGCACGGCCTCGTCGACGGGAAGCTGCTTCTCGCGCTCGAGACGCTCCCTCAGCGACTCTCCCTCTACGTATGGCATCACGTAGTAGAGAAACGACTCTGATTCGCCGCTGTCGAAGAGCGGCAGGATGTGCGGGTGGTTCAGCCGGGCGGCGAGCTTGATCTCGCGAAGAAACCGCTCCGGCCCCAGCGACGCGGCGAGGTCCGGGTGAAGCACCTTGAGCGCGACGACGCGGTCGTGCTTGCAGTCCTGGGCGAGATACACGGTCGCCATCCCGCCGCGGCCGAGCTCACGGTCGATGACGTATGAGTCCGTGAGTGCCGTGCGTAACCGCTCGATTGGAAGGGCCAAGTGCGTCGCTCGAAGTTTTGTCGGGGAATCTGTTTAGCGCCGCCGAAAGCCGCCAAGGCGCATCGCCCGTAGCTTTGTAGGTGCGGGCACTCATTATGGAAGGCGAATGACTGACACGCAACATCTGGATCGCTCACGGGTTCTCGGCACAGCGCAGATCCGGTCACATTTCCCTTCGCTCGATCGCCTGCACAACGGTCAACCTGTCGCTTATTTCGATGGACCCGGCGGAACACAGGTGCCGAGGCGCGTCGCGGACGCGGTAGTCGAGTACCTGTATCACCACAACGCGAACACCGAATGGGCGTACCCAACCAGCATCGAGACTGATGCTGCGCTCCTGTTCGCGCGCCAGGCGCTCGCTGATTTCCTGAATGCATCACCGGCCGAGATCGTCTTCGGCGCGAACATGACGACGCTCACGTTTCACCTCTCGAGAGCACTTGGTCGCCGGCTCTCGGCCGGCGACGAGATCATAGTCACCGAGCTCGACCATCATGCGAACATCGATCCGTGGGTGGAGCTGGCGAAGGAGCGGGGTCTTTGTATTCGCATGGTGAGGATGATTCCGGAAACCGGCCAGCTCGACTGGGATGATTTCAGCCGGCAGCTCAACGCGAGGACGAGGATCGTCGCGATGGGCGCTGCTTCGAATGCGCTCGGCACGATCAACGACGTGCGCGCCGCCACCGAAATGGCTCATGAAACGGGTGCGATGATGTTCGTCGATGCCGTTCATTACGCACCGCATTGCCTGCCCGACGTCCGCGCGATTGGCTGCGACTTCCTTGCCTGCTCGGCATACAAATTCAACGGTCCGCACATCGGCATTCTCTACGGTCGGAATGACTTGCTCGAGGCGACCGACTTTCCGAGGCTTCGTCCGGCTCACCAAACGGGACCGGAGAAAGCAGAAACCGGCACGCTCAATCATGAGGGAATCATAGGCGCCGCGGCCGCGGTGGACTTCTTTTCATCGCTGACGAGCGCCGGGGAGACAAGACGCGAGCATCTGCAGCTGGTGTTCGATGAGCTCCACCAGCGAAGCTCGAGACTGGTGCGCGGGCTCTGGGACGGGCTTTCGTCGATAGGCGGAGTCCGTGTGTACGGTCCGCCGCCCGGAGTGGAGCGAACACCGACCGTAGCTTTCACGGTGGACGGTATTAATTCGAGAGAAGTCGCGCGCGGTCTTGCAGAGCGCGGAGTGTTCTGCTCGCACGGTGACTTCTACGCGATGACGGTTGTCGATCGACTCGGCCTTGCAGGAGAAGGTCTCGTGCGCGCCGGCTGCGCGATGTACACCACGAGAGAAGAGGTGGGCCGCCTGCTCGAGGCGGTGAGATCAATCTGCCGCAGTAGAGCGATGTAAGCTCCGCAGTCCGCAGTTACTCCGCAGTCCGCAATTCGTACATGTCTCCGAGATCAGCTGCGGCGAGCTCGACGAGAAATCCGGCGATCTTTTCAGTAACGGCATCGAGAAACCTGACTCCCTTTTCCGCTGATGCCGCAGCCGGATTCCCAACGCCGGTATCCTCCGTCACCCGTGTCCACTCGCGCGGAGCCCAGGCCCATCCCTCCCGAAATGCTTTTACTTTGAACGTGCGCGCCTTCCCTTCGCCCGCTTCTGATAACGGAAGCACCAGATCGGGGCGGATGTGCAGCATCGCGCTCGTCTCCAGCTCACCGCCGTGATCACCGGGTTCGTCGAAGTACGGCTTCGGATCGACGCAGCTCCACCAGTTGATGGTCGACATGAAAACGCCACTCGCCAGTTGCAACTCGCGGATCATCTGCCTGAAATCATTCCCACCATGGCCATTCAGAACTACGAGCTTCCTGATTCCCTGTGCTTCCAGTGAATGGGCGACGTCCGACAGAACCGCTGCCTGAGTACTTGGGTTCATGTTGATGCACAGCCGGATGTTGAGCTGACCGGTGTTCACGCCGAAAGGAATCTCGGGCAGAACTATGACGCGGGTCCCCGCTTCCCATGCGCGTCGCCCGGCTTCGCGAGCTACGTAAGCGCTTTCGTGGTTGTCGGTGCCGTAGGGCAGGTGGAAGTTGTGGGCTTCCGTTGCACCCCATGGGAGCACGGCGACTTCGTAGTCCGTCGCGCGCGCCGTCTTCCACGTCACCTCACTCAACAGCCAGGGCTCACCAGGCACGGCAGATCCGGTAGGGGGAAATACGCCATCTGTCTCGCGAAACGATCAAAAAACTGATCCGTAGGGATTCAAAGTGGCACTGCGCGATGTAAGATATGGGTGCGTCTGATCGGGGGCGATCAACTGAGCCCGATTGGACACCGACCACCTCTCTTCCTCCCGGATGGACAACATGGATTTCCTCACCTGGATAATCGTCGGACTAGTGGCGGGTCTCCTTGCATCACTCGTGATGGGCGGTACAGGGCTCGGAATTATCGGTGACATCATAATCGGGATCTGCGGAGCTTTCGTCGGCGGTTGGGTGTTTGGGATGCTGAGCATCACGAACCCGCTGAGCGGGCTTCCGGGGACCATCCTCGTCGCGTTTGTCGGGGCGCTGCTCCTTCTGGGCATTATCCGTCTGCTGCGGAGGCCAGGGCAAAACCTGTGACGAACGGATTGACCGGATTGGAACTGATCAGCAACAACCACGTGAGATCGGATTCATTTCTCCTTTGATTGTCTGATCCGTTCCAGCCCGCTGTTTGGCCTAGAACCTCGCTTCTACGTAGAGATTCGTTCTGATCTTCTTTTCGGGATATATGCCGCGCGCCACATCGAAGCGGACGAGTCCATCCATGAATGAGACACCAGCGCCAACGCCGCTCAGCGGCCGACCGGGGCTCTTCCAGTCATCCCGGCTCCCTGCCCATCCGAGATCTCCGAAGATCACAGGGCGGGCGCCCACGAAGCTCGACCCCAGCTCGGCACGAGTCAGCCAGTACGCATCTCCGATGGCCGCACCCGCGCGCTGGCCGCGAACCGTCTGAGTCCCGCCGAGATACCAGAGCCGCTGCACGGGCATCGTTCCGCCCGAGGTGCCGGCGCCGACGGTGAGCGCGCCGTCGAGCCGCGGTCCCAGTCCATGAGTCACCGTTGCGTCGAACATTCCGCGGGCGTAGTCGAAATCACCGGCCGCGCCTTCGACCTTCACGCTTCCAAAAGTCCTGAGACCGTGTGGGTCCAGTCCACGTGATCCATGTCTCTCGAGCGCGAGGCCCACGACGTTCCCGCGAGTCGCGCGGATGTTGTCCGTGAATCCTTTTGAGCCGAAGGTCTTGGCGAGCGAGAAGTCCGTTTGCTTGCTCACATCACCATGATGCTCGGCGAACAGCCGCCATGTTCCGGACGTGGAATCGTTTCGCGCTCCGGTCAGCTCGATGCCGGTCGTACGATAGTAGAAGCCTTCGTCGCGACCGAAAAGAAGCGCCGAGAGTGAGCTGCCAAACGAGAACGGGTCCGCAAAATCGTTGGCCGACGCAAGACGGCGGTATGCGCCGACGCCGATCGTATTTCGTCCGTCACTCCGCGAGAGACCGAGCTCTCCAGTGGGAGTAACATCTGACGTCCCGATGCGCGCTAACGCTCTCGCCGTGTACCCCGCGCCTAGACTCTGACGAACCGCAAGTCCTGTGGAAAGTCCTTCGATTCGATTGTACCTCGTGAGTCCGAGCCCATAAGTGAACACCGGCTTTTGCGGTATGAACCCCGGTTGTGCTCCCAGCGTCAGCGCTTCGGCGATGAGCGCATCGCGTTCCGATACGCCGAACACTTCTTCTCCTTCGTCATAGATCGACTTCGGCAGTTCAGGAGAGACCGCCAGCTTCGTCGTGTCGCAGGGTACTTGAGTAACAATCGAAAGCGTTCCTTCGAACCTTGTGGAAGTTCGCGACCGGCTGTTCGACAAGTCCTTGCACGCCTCGCGTCTCCTCTGTCGGCGGAAAGCGCGCGACGTGGAATCCTGCGCCGTATCGATCGCTGCGATCTGCGGCAGAGGCGGCAGGCTGCCGTTGACGCTCGCGTACTTGAAGCTCTGCTCGAGCTTGAAGGGGACGTGCATGAATCCGGCTTGCGCTTCGCCTTCGAGGCCCTGCAGCCGCGGCATCCAGAACCGCCCTTCATGAAGGCCGTATTCGATCGTGATTGCGTTCACCTTTGCGGTCATCGGTGTCATCAATGCCTTCACCCATTTCGGCGGCTTGTCATCGTCGTCATCTGCCTCTTCGTCGGCCTTCGCCCAGATGTCGAGAGGCTCTGCAAGCCGGAAAACCGCGCGCACGAGACGCGACGAGCCCATATCGAACCACAGTGAGCCAAGTGCGACGTTCCATTTCGGCTCGCGTGGACGCACAATGAGCTCGCGAAGCTGGATTCTAGTCCCGCTCGAGAGCTGGAAGCTCACTGAGTCCCCGGTCGCGTAGGTGTAGTAGGCTTCTGCCCCGTTTGCGAGCGGATGGATGATCTCGCTCTCGCTGACATCTGCCTTTGCGAGACCCGATCCGACCCAGAGAGATTCACGTCCTGGGAAATACGGGATTGCGACTCCTTCGTCGCCGATTTCCGAATCACCGGCGCCTTCGAGCATCGGCATCACAGTCCGCCTGCCGAGTACCTGGACCAGGACCGGTGACCCGCGGCTCCAGACGACTCGCGCGGCGCGCTCGTGTCGCATCAATAACCGGTCGCGCCCGATTCGCTTGAACCCCATCCCTACTGACATGCGCTCGTATGCGGTCGCGTCGTATCCGCGGAGCGCCGTGTCCTGCTCGAGCCGCGCGACACGAGCGGCAGCAAGGAGAGTCCGCGCACCAGCGTCGCGGAACGCGGTCGCCAGCCGTGCCGGCGTCAAAGGAATTCGTTTGGCGACCCGGCGCGCATGCTCGATGGAATCGCTCCTGACACGCCGAGCGCGGAGTGAATCCCTCCGCGCCTCTCTTGCCAGCTGCACTGAATCTGCGCGAGCGCTGTCCGTCTTCGCTTTTCCGCCAACGTTGATTGTGACGCTCGACTGAGCGAAAAGCACCGCGACTAGTAGCGCGACCATGGAATTGCCCGGAGTTGTGTGCGAACGGTTTTAAGGGATGCGCGCTATCTGTCGATGCTGTTGGGAATCGTGTACGACACTCCGACGTGCCACGTCACCTGATCCGTCTTGCTGTGCGACGGAAAAATCGTGATCGACCCATCGGGATTGTCTTGAATTGCGCCTTCGCGCAGATAAGTCGCTTCACCGCCGGTGAAATACCGGCCGCCGACATCCAGCGACATCATCGAGAACTTGCCGGTGAACGGGATGTACAAACCGCCGCCGAAGATCCAGGTCTGCGTGTTGTCGCTCTGGTTCTCAGAGCTGGCGAAAGTCTCGCCCTGGTACTGGCCGGTGCCCCGCACTGCCGAGCTCGTTGTGAAACCCATCACACCAATGGCCACGTTGCCGTACGGGCGGATGCGGCCGGCAGGAACCATCAGCTGCGGGCCAAACGCTGCCCAGAAAATCGAATTTGTGGTCTCGACCTCGAAACCCGCTCGACCACCAAACACTGAGCCACTCGGGATTGTCTCGCTGCCGTACTGGATACCACCCACATCGGCACGAAGACTGAGCGCACCCGCCCGATCGACCCTGAAGAGTCCGTAAAAGTCGCCGCCAAAACCGGTGTCGATGTTGTTCGCGAGCTCACCGCGCGGTGACGACATCAGAAGTCCGACACCGATGGTGAAACGTGAAGGCTTTTCAAGGCGAACGGCCGGACGCGCCGTGATCTGCGCTTCGAGAGGAGAGAGAAGAAAGGGCGCCGCGGCGGCGCCGGACAATGCGGCAATGCCGCCGAGTATCGTCTGACGAATAATAAGCATAAGTTCTCCGGGCTATGTTACTCGCGAGCCAAGGCATTGCTGATGCCGCAGGCTCGCGATTCCTATATGATGATACGACAACGCCTTAGTATTGTTTCACCCGTTCCGCGCGACCGTCCTGACCGAATAGCATGACACTCCTTGTCCCTGAACGATGACAGCGGCTGCCGCTGCGAATACTCATCCCCTTGTCGTACGCGGCCTTAGAAAGACGTACGGTGACGTCGTCGCCGTCGACGGCCTGGACCTGGAGGTCCGAAACGGCGAATGCTTCGGCCTGCTAGGCCCAAATGGAGCCGGTAAGACTACGACCATAGAAATCTGCGAAGGGTTGCTCGCCAGCGACTCGGGCGACGTCCGGGTGCTCGGCCGCACGTGGGAGCAGGACGGTGATCACCTGCGGGAGCGCCTCGGCATACAGCTTCAGGACACACAGCTGGCCGAGAAGCTCACGGTCCGCGAGACGATCGATCTTTTCCGCAGCTTCTATCGCCGTTCCCGGGACGCAAAAGCGGTAATCGAGATGGTGCAGCTTGGTGAAAAGCAGAATGCGCGAGTCGGCACACTGTCAGGCGGGCAGAAGCAGCGCCTCGCAGTCGCCTGTGCGCTGGTGGGCGACCCGGAGCTCCTTTTTCTCGACGAGCCCACCACCGGTCTCGATCCTCAGTCGCGGCGGCAGCTCTGGGGATTGATCGAGGAGTTCCGTGGAACAGGTCGCACTATTGTGTTGACGACTCATTACATGGACGAGGCCGAGCGCCTCTGCGACAGAGTCGCAATTGTCGACCACGGCCACGTCATTGCGCTCGGCTCGCCGGCCGAGCTCATAGATACGATCGGCTCGCAGCATCATCCACCGCCCGTCCAGCGGACCACATCAGCAACGCTCGAGGACGTTTTCGTGGTGCTCACGGGCAGGACCCTTCGCGATGAGTGATGCTGTAGTGGTTGCAGCTGCCCCCCGGCGATCATTCGCCGAGCGGTCGATCGTTCAGCTTACGCTCGCCCGATTTCGCGGGTTCATCCGCGAGCCCGAAGCGGTTTTCTGGACGTTCGTATTTCCGATTCTGCTCGCGGTAGGACTCGGGGTCGCGTTCCGAAGCCGTGCTCCGGATCAACCGCATGTCGGCGTGCTCGCCGCCGGCGCCTCAGGCTCACTGGTGGACGCGCTGAAGCGCGACTCGTCCCTCAAGGCCGAAGTGATGGACGACAGCACTGCGGCGCGTGCGCTGAGAACGGGAAAAATCGCAATTCTCGCGAGGATTACGGGGCCGACGAGTGTGGAATACACCTTTGATCCCGTTCGTGGTGACGCTGCAACCGCAAAGCTGCTGGTCGACCGTGCGATTCAGAGAGCAGCGGGCCGAAGCGACCCGGTCACTGTCGTCGAGCGAAAGGTCACCGATCGAGGATCTCGCTACATCGACTTTGTTCTGCCTGGGCTGCTCGGAATGAATCTCATGGGCAGCGGCATCTGGGGAATCGGCTTCGCCATCGTCGATCAGAGGGGAAAGAAGCTCCTCAAGAGATTCATGGCAACGCCGATGTCGAGGGCCGAGTATCTGGCGTCGTTCATGTTCTCGCGCCTGTTCTGGCTCGTGCTCGAGGTGGTCACGCTGCTTGGGTTCGGTGCGCTGGCGTTCGGTGTGCCTCTTCGCGGCTCGCTCACTGCTCTTTCGCTGATCTGCCTGCTCTCGGCGCTCGCATTCGCGGGGATGGGGCTGCTCGTCGCGTCACGCGCTCGTACAACGGAAGGGGTCTCGGGGCTCATGAACCTGGTGATGCTTCCGATGTGGATTTTTTCGGGGGTGTTTTTCTCCTCGAGCAACTTTCCACAGGCAGTTCAGCCGGTGATCCAACTTCTTCCGCTAACCGCGGTCAACGACGCGCTGCGCGCGAATATGCTCGAGGGCGCATCCCTTGCCTCATTGAGCGGTGAGATTCTCGTGATCGCTGGCTGGCTCGTGGTGAGCTTCATTCTCGCGCTCAGGTTGTTCCGGTGGCGTTGATGTAACTCAACAGAACGAGTATCTCGCGGCGCGCGGCGCGCCGACCACCTGGCGCGACCTCATTCGGGCGCCTCTGATAGCCCTTTGGAATCCGACGCATGAACATCAGCGTAGATCGCTTCGATGCGTTCAGCTTCCTCGTCCGTCAGGGCGGCAAACTCGCGCTCGCGAGCACGGATGGAGAGGCGACCGTTGTTTTGAGCAAGAAAACGGTACAATAAATCCAGCGTTCCTCCAGGCATGTCGATCAGGAGCTTTACCCTTTTCACGAACTTGTCATACGCCTCGAGAAATGCGACCTCGCTGGGAAGATCCTGCTCAATTGTTGCCTTCACACAGTGGTAGACGAACTCGGCGTGCACGGTCGCATCGAAAAAACGGTACCAGGCTGCGGTATCGTTGAGCACTTCAACGTTGCCTTTGTCTGTGGCTCGCCATTCAACCTGATCCAGCAGCGGACGGGAGTATGATTCGAGGACTCTCCGGTACGCAGGGAGCTCTCGCAGCATTACCGCGCTGACAGGAAATGCGAGTCCGTGCGGGGCGAACCCGCTCGCAGCGAGGATATGATGTATCAGCCAGCGATGAATGCGGCCGTTGCCGTCCTCGAAAGGGTGGATGTATACAAAGCCAAAGGCCTCGACGGCTGCGGCCACGACAGGCTCCATCTCGCCACGTCCCGCGCGTTCGTCGTAATCCACCAGCCCGTTCAATAGAGAGACAAGATCGTCGGGCCGGGCGCTGATATGATCGGGGAGAGGTGCTCCCGTTAGTCTGTCGTGCTCGCCAACAAATCCGCCTTCATTCCGGAGCCCTAGCTTCACAAAGCGCGCATCACCGATGACGATGCGCTGAAGCGCTTTGAACTCCTCGATTGAAAGCCGAGTCGTGCCTGCTCGCGCGATCGCCTGGCCCCATCGCCTGGCACGATCGGGCGAAGGCTCCTCACCTTCAATGCGGAAAGATGCGCGACTGTCGCTTAGCAGGAGGAAGGCTGCCGCGCGCGACATGATATCAGGATGTATACGCTTGAGCACAGCATCTGCACGCTCGGCGAGCTGTTCGTTCTCGAAATTCTTTATTCTCGTCGTTCGACGTACCATGGGACAAAACTCGCGAGTCCCTGGAAGATTATTTCGGACCTTGTGGCGCGCCGAAATGGGGCCCGTTTTCAGCGCGATCTGTTGCTTGGCATCGACGGCGTCGACCGCTTTTACCTTGCCGAGATCCGGGAGATCGAGGCGCTCATCTCGAAGCCATTCATACACAAACCACAGGCGGCGCATGTATGTGCCGGTCGGTACGGTTCGCACAGCGTCGGCGACTGCCTCAACCCGGACTCTTCGGAATAGTGCGTCGAGTACGCCGAGATCCAAGCCTTCCCATTTGAGGGCAAAGGCTATTTGTGCGGCAAAGTCATCGGTGGGTGTGTACCGTTTCGGCAATATTAGCCAGCCAGCCTCTTTGCGAGGCCGGTGGTGCCCGGCGATTGCCCCCAATCTGTTAGGCAGCGGGACTTTCAGGTCAAATTGATCAATGAGGCGCGAGTAACCAGCCAGTTGCGCCTTCACTGGCAGAGCTCGTCCGCGAAAAGAGTTCACTAGTCGCGATTTACTTTCACCCATTGGCATGTTCCGCGATTTTTGGTCACTAAGACCACCATGCTCGAAAAAACGATCACTAGCCGCGAAATATACTCACTTTTCATGCAAAATCGCGAAATACTTTCACTAAGCGTGAAGGTTTTTGTCATGTTGTCCCTTTCAGAGTGAAGGGTCTCGTTACGGTCGCGTTTTTCAAGGTATTGGCTAGAATCCAGCTAGGGGACCCGAACAGATGGTTCAACCTGGCAAAAGCTCCTGGCAACCGTGCGAAACTCGCTGTACGGGCAAATCAAACGAACTTGAATACTCCGCCGAACCCCGTTTGAAACTCACGTCATAGATGCTCGAGTCGCCTGGAATAGAGATTAACGGCTCGCTTGTGATCCCGTACTCGGAGCTCGCGGTCCGCGCCTCGCGTTCGTCCGGCGCCGGCGGTCAGCATGTCAACAAGACGGCGTCCCGCATCGAGATCAGCTGGAACATTCGCGACTCGAAGGCTCTGTCGGACGAGCAGCGCGAGATTCTGAATCACCGACTCGCATCGCGAATATCGACCGATGGCGCGATCCGCGTCGTCGCGAGCGAGACGCGGAGTCAGCACCGGAACCGCGAGCGCGCCGAAGCTCGTCTCGCCGATCTGATCAGGACGGCCCTGACACCGCGAAAAAAGCGAAAGCCGACCCGCCGCCCGCGCAGCGCGGACGAGGCTCGGCTCGCCTCAAAAAAGCTTCACTCGAAAAAGAAGCTCGAGCGAAAACGCGACCTGACGGACTAGCGCCGGCTAGCTCCGCACCGAGCTGAGTGCTCCCTCCGGAACGGGATTCACTCCGCCGGTGACCGTGTGCCCTGCCCGATGCTTGCCCAGCCCGACCTTGTCCATGACCTTCTCGCGCCACTCGTCCATGATCTCGTAAAAAGTCGGGATCACGACCAGAGTCAGCAGCGTGGAAGTTATGACACCGCCGATGACGGCTCGTCCGAGCGGTGCGCGGAACTCTGCTCCTTCGCCCCAGCCGAGTGCAACCGGGATCATTCCCGCAATCAACGCCAGCGTCGTCATCATGATCGGACGCAGACGAATCGCGCCCGCCTGGATTATCGCCTCACGTCGCGGCAGACCATCGTTGATTCTTGCCCATTTCGCGAAATCGATGAGCAGAATCGCGTTCTTCGCCACGATTCCCATCAGCAGTATCACCCCGATCAGACTCATGATGTTGATCGTCGAGCCGGTGATCATGAGAGCGAGCATCACGCCGACGAGCGACAGCGGCAGCGAGACCAGAATCGCCAGCGGCTCGATGAATGATCCGAACTGGAGAACCAGAATCAGATACATCAGCATCACCGCGATGCCGAGGGCGGTGAAGATCCGCCCGAAGACTTCGTTCTGACTGTCGACTTCACCGCCCTGGGTTATGCGAACGCCGGGTGGGAGTGTCACCCTTTCAATGCGGGCGTTGATGTCCTTCATCACCTCTCCAAGCGACCTGCCGGCAGTGTTCGCCTCGACGTTCACCACGAGATCGCCATCGAGGTGCGTGATCTGTGCGGGTCCGAGGCCCTGCCTGATGTCGGCTATCTGACCGAGCGGAAGTGTCGTCGGACCGGTCGGGCCCTGCATCACGAGCGGCAGCTGCGCCAGATCCGAAGCGCGCTCGCGCGCGCCCGGTGCCAGTCTGACATTCACCTCACGAGTCTCACCCGTGGGATCCACCCAGTCTCCCGCCTTGATCCCGGCAAACGCAGGCCGCAGCGATTGCGCCACCTGTGCGACGGTAATCCCGAGCGTGCCGGCGAGTCCGCGATTGAGCGTGACCTCGAGCTCGGGCTTCTGGCCCTTGGTCGAGAGCCCCACGTCCACGGCGCCCGGTACCTGCCTTACCTCGTTCGCGATCGACCCGGCAGCGGCATTGAGCGACGCCAGAGTGCCGCCCCTCAGCTGAATCTGGATTTGCTTCTGCGATCCCGAGAAATCATTCGTGAAGACTGTCATCGTAGCGCCGGCGATTCGGCCGACCTCGACGCGCAGCTGCTCACCCAGATCGGTGGCGCTGATGTCACGCTTGTTCTTGGGAACCAGCCGGACGTAGATGTTTCCGTTGTCAACGGCGCCGTTGCTGCCGCCGATGGTCGTGTACGTATAGGAAACCTCGGGGCGGGCCCGCGCCAACCGTCCTGCTTCCTCGGCCTTGATGCGTGTGTAGTCGAGGTTCGAGCCGGGCGGCGTCTCGATGCCGATGTTCAGCTCGGAGCGGTCGACGTCGCCGAAGAAGCTGCTGCCGACAAGACCGACAGCGGGAAGCGCGAGCGCGATGACGAACGAAGCGACGGCGAGTGCGACCATCGCCAACCGGTGGTCAAGCGCCCACCCGATCAACAGCTTGTACCGCTCCGCCTGACGGTTGAACCACAGGTTGAAGCGGTCCAGCATTCGCGCAATCGGGTTGCGGCGCTCGTGCGCCTCTACCTGAGGATCGGCCCAGTACGCGGAAAGCATCGGGTCGAGCGAGAAGGAAACGAGAAGCGAAACAAGAACCGCGCATGCAATGGTGAGAGCAAAAGGCTTGAACCACTGGCCCGCGACCCCATACATGAACGCCACCGGAACGAACACCGCGATGATCGAGAACGTCGTCGCCGCCACGGCGAGGCCGATCTCGTCGGTGCCTTCGCGGGACGCAGTCATGTGATCCTTACCCATCTCGATGTGCCGCACGATGTTCTCTCGAACAACGATCGCGTCGTCGATCAGAATGCCGATCGCCAGAGAAAGCCCGAGCAGCGACATCGTGTTGAGCGTGAAGCCGAACGCCCACACCGCAATGAACGACGCCAGCACGGAGACCGGCAGCGCAAGTCCGGTGATGACGGTGGATCGCCATGAATTCAGGAAGACGAAGACCACCAGTACCGTCAACAATGCTCCGATGAGCAGTGCCTCCTCCACGCTGCGCACCGAGTCGGCCACACGGACACCCGAATCGCGTACCACTTCCATCCTGACCCCGGGTGGCAGCGTCTTCTGCATCTCGGCGACTGTCGCCTGGATTTTCTTGCTGACCGCGGTCGTGCTGTATCCCTTGGATTTCGTGATGTCGATTCCAATGGCTTCTTTGCCATTGTAGAGAGCAAGCGTGCGCTGCTCCTGCGTGCCATCGAGAGCGTCGGCAACCTGCCCGAGCCGCACGAGCTGGCCGCCGCGCTCGGAAACAACAAGCTGCATGAAATCGGCGGGGCCTTCGAGCCTGCCCTGCAGACGGATTGCCCGCTCGTCCAGCGCTCCGCTGACATTGCCAACCGGCGTAGCCATGTTCTGCGCCTGCAGCGCCAGAACCACGTCCGCCACGCTCAAGCCGGCCGCCTGCAGCGCCTGGGGCCGCAGCCGGACGGTCATCTCGCGCTTCACTTCGCCCACGATGTTCACCTGGGCGACGCCGGAAATTCCCTTCAGCGCACTGGTGATCGTCGGATCGGCCATTCGCGTGAGCTGCGCCGGCGTGTAGGCGTCGGATGCCAGCGTCAGCGACACGATCGGACGGTCTGCCGGATCGAACCGTTTGAGAATCGGTTCCTTCATTTCCACCGGCAGATCCGCCCGGATGGACGAGATTGCGTCGCGAATGTCCTGCGTTGCCTGCGAGATGTCCTTCTCGAAAACGAACACGATGACTATCTGCGCGTAGCTGTCGGTCGCCGTGCCGAACATCTGGTCCACACCGGAGATGCCCTTGATTGCGTCCTCGACAGGCTTCAGGACCTCGCGCTCCACTCCTGCCGGAGACGCACCGGGATAGGGAATGCCAACCAGAACGACCGGCTCAGCTACGTCGGGAAACTCGTCGGTCTGGAGCAGAAACAGCGAGAACAAGCCGAACACCACCAGCGCCACCATCACGACGATGGTGATCATCGGGCGCTTGATCGCAAAATCCGAAATTACCATTGCTAGCTCCTCGACTCCGGCGCTTTGTCCGTCGGCGCCGATACCTTGATCACGGTTCCGCTGCTGATGCCCTGCGCCGCGCCGAGCAGCAATGTGTCGCCCGCCTGCACACCCGCTGTGATCTGAATTCGCTCGGCCCCTTCATCTCGCAGGCCGAGCTGAACCGGCACACGCTCGACCTTTCCCTGCTTGATGCGCATCACCGACGGGACACTGCTGCGCTGGTCGATCGCCGCAACGGGCGCGATCAATCCGCTCTTGGATTCGCTTGCGAGTCTTCCGGTCGCGAAGAGACCGCCGACGAGCGTCCCGCTCGTATTTGGAATCGACGCGATGATGCGGACCTGGCGCGTGGCCGGGTCTGCCGTTGGATTGATGCGCGTGACACGACCGATGAGAGTGCGGCCGGGGTATCCATTGACTGTGAAGCTCACCGGCACACCGATGCGAACCTGGTCCAGCTGCTCGGCCGGAATCGAAGCCTCGAGCCGCATGCTCGAAGGATCCACCACCGTGAACATAGCCCCGCCCGGCTGCACGACATCCCCCGCCGAAACCTGACGATCGCTCACGACTCCGGAGATGGGCGCGGTGATTCTCGTGTTGCTGAGCTGTTTCTGCGCATTGGCCAGCCGCGCCCGCGCGTCCGCCAATCCCGCATTGGCCGCAATTGATGCTCGGCGAGACTGTTCGATGTCGCGCTCGGCGATAGCACCCGCTGCGAGGAGCTTCTCGCCTCGGGCGAGCTCGCGAGCGGCAATATCGGCGCTGCTTTTCGCCGATGTGACGGCCGCGCGCGCGGAAAGAAAAGCATCCTGTAGTCCGGACGCATCAACCTGTGCGAGCAGCTGTCCGGCACGTACGCGCTGTCCCTGCTCGGCGTAGGTCTGAAGCACGCTGCCACCTACCTGAGCGCGCACGGACGCTTCGCGCTCCGGCATCAGAGAACCAGAAAGCGTCGGCCCGCTCATCACTTCGCCGAGGGTGACGATGGCGATGTTTTCCGTGCCAATCGTCATCGCTGCGTTCTTCGCGTCGGCGGCGTCTGCTTCCGACGTTTTCTTGCAGGCGCCGAGACTGAGCAGTGCTATCACCGGAAGCACGGCGAGGAGCCTGGGGACGACGCCCGTCCCGGTGCGTCTACGACTTTCTATCGAGTTCATGGATTAGAGTCCAGGTGGTATCTGCTGGTTGGCGAGCGTTCCGGTCTGCGGCTGTCCCTGCTGTTGCGGCTGAGTCTGCTGCGGCTGCGAGTACTCCTGAGTCTGCTGCTGCGCTTGCGCCTGCTGCTGCGCCGAAAGCGCAGATGGTCCGGTCTGCAGCGGGAGATTCGGCAGCAGCGCGAGCTTCACACGTGCGACCTGAAGATTCCTTGCTGCGAGGGCGCTGTTGACCGTCGCCTGCTCCATCAGGATTCTCGAGTCGTTGAGCTCGAGCTGCGTCGAGATTCCTTCGCGGTACCTCACTTCTGCGATGGAGTAGGCACGAGCAGCCTGCTGCGCGGTACCGCGGCTTGCCTGCCACGAGGCAGCGGCCTGATTCAGCGCATTGATCGCGACCTGCGCATCGAGCGCGGCGAATTCCCTCACCTGCTGCAGGCGCGCGCGCGACTCCGCGAGGTTTGCCTGCGCTACCTTTTCGTCGCCGCGAATTCGTCCGCCTGTGAAGATCGGAAACTGCGTTGCGACCGCTATCGTCCAGTTCGTGCGGAACTGATCGGAAGACGGGAGACCGCTCGCGGGATACGCGACTGCGCCGTACTGAGAGCTGAGGCTGAGCGACGGAATGCGCTGCGACCGCGCGATACGGACCTGACTTTCCTGCACGCGCACGGCTTCAGCCGCCTGGCGAACCGTCGCTCGGCGCGAGCTGGCCGTGTCGGGCGCAGAGTAGTCGGATACCGTGAGACCGGCGAGACGAATCCCCGCGGGGAGTGTGGCCGGGTCGTCAATCGCAGTCGTCAGTGTCAGTGGCTGGTCGTGCGGGATGTTCAGCAGCTGCTTGAGGCGGAGATACGCAACCGCACGGTCGCTCTGCCGCTGGATGACCACCGGACGCTGATTGTCCCGCGTCACCTGTGCCCTCAGCAGCTCGAACTCGGAGATGTTGCCGACGTTCTTTGCCAGCTGCGTATGCTGGAAGACACGTTCCGTCTGGTTGTAGGACGCTTCGGTGATCGCGACGAGCCGGTCCGCGAGTGCTGCATCGTAGTAGGCCTCTGTGACGTCGAGAATGATTTGCGCGCGCTGCGCGGTGAGCTCGATGTCGGCTAACCTGCGCCCGGCGTTTGCGGCCGCTGTCTGTGCTGCCATTCTCCCGCCGCTGAAGAGATTCTGCGAGAGAGACAGCCCGAAGTTGTACTGGTTCGCCTGTCCGAACGGCAGACTGCTGAACGACGCGAAAGGATTTAGTCCCGACGCGCAGCGGGCTGAGAGCTCGAGGCCGGCCAGCCGATCGGCGATTGGCGCGGTTTCATCCCTGAGGTAGTCGTCGCATGGAGGCTCCGGCGCGGTTGACGTTGCCGTGTCGGCCGGCGCTCCCCCGAATCCCTCGTATTGGGATTTGAGCGTGCGCGTGTAGCTGCCCGATCCGTAGATCTGCGGGAGGTACTGGCTCCTCGCCTGCAGCTGTTGTCCCTCGCTTCGGCCGACTCCCGCACGCGCGACGTGAACCGCTTCGCTCTGGGATTCGCCCCTGCGCACTGCCTCCTCGAGTGACAGCGACGTCGCTGCCTGCCTCGGCGCTGTCGCGGCGGCTGGCGTTGTGCCCTGCGCCGAGAGTTGCGCCGCAGTGAAGAGCGCCAGGCCTGAAATCCTTGCAAGAAAATTCACCGAGTGCCTCCGTTGCCTGTCTTGAAACCGATTGCGTTGAGAAGAAGTCGCGAGTAAAGGCGAGCCGCTTTCGACTGCGCGGGATATATCTGCGGCATCATCTCGCGACCCATCGCATCGTGAAAAACCGCACCGAGCAGCATCGACCCAGCGGCGGCGACGTCGAAATCCGGGTGAGTCAGTCCCATTGATTTCAGCTTCCGCAGATAGGCGGACAGATCATTGGCGGCTCGAACGGGGGTGCTCACCGCCGTCGTGATCATTTCGGGTCGCTCTTCGATCTCGCTCATGCACTTGCGGATGATCGAGCGTTTCGCGTAAAGCCGCTCGATCATCAGCCCACACCACTCGGACAGCTCCCGGTCGGGATCAACCGGGATTGCGGGAAGCGTCGTGGCAGTCGGTGCGTCGGAGGTGTTGGCGATCGCTTCCTGGAGGAGCGCTTCCTTCGATCCGAAATAGCGGAAGAGCGTGACTTCATTCACGCCTGCCGTTTCCGCTATGCGGCGAGTCGTCGATCCGCGGAAGCCATGCTGCGAGAAAACCTGCGCAGCGGCCTTCAGTAGCTCGGTTCTGGTGTCCATGGGTCGGGAACCTAAAAGGTCGCCCGCCCTGAATGCAAGTATCTACTTGCTTACATCAGATGTTTGTGGGGGGTCCCCGGCTTTGCGCCAGACCATCGGCGCCGTGGTGCCGGGAGGTCCGTTGTACAGGAAGCGATAGCTCAGCAGCCGCTGCTTCTGCCGGAACTCGGTCTGATGCGAACCCGGCGACTCGAGCGGGAGTGGCTGAACCGATACTATCTCGTCGAACAGCGCGACGTTCGGGAGGATCTCGCGGTAGGTCGTCGTCACCTTCATTCCGAGAACCGCCGGCTTGATGCTTCCACCGCGCGTGAGTCGAAACTCCGCCCGTCGGATGAGATAGGTCGCGCTGTCGATGAAGATCGACCCCTCGACATCGGGTGCCTTGATGTCCGGCGTCGGCTCGAAGTCGATGCGATGCGTCGGAATGCTGTCCATGTCCGAGATTCCCACATACTTGAAGCAGTGCGCCGTGAGGAATCTCACGTCCGCGAGATCGGTGAGCGTTGGCAGCCGCATCACGCGCACAGCCCCGAAAAGCTTGTTATGGTCTTCGGAGACCACTCTGCCTTTTCGGTAGCGCCAGTCGTCGTCGCTTCTGAACGTCAGCGTGTCGTATACGATCCGATGCCTTCCGTCCTGGAGGTCGTAGGTATCGTGCGCCTGCGCCAGCTTGTACTCGAACGGGTATGTCCGCCGGAGCAGACGCTCGCGCTCGGCATTCTTCCGAGCCTCTCCCAGCACTGTTGTGAGGTCCTCGTCACCAACGAATCCATTCTCCTCGGGAACGATGCACCGCCGCGGCGGCGCAGTCACATGCACATCGGCGAGCGTCGATGGGACCTTCACGAGCCAGAACACAAAGTCGTAGTTCGAAGAAAACGTGATCGTCGTATCGATCGGTACATAGCCCAGCTGCTTCAGCCGAACTCTGTACTTGCCGGCGGGCACTGCGAAATAACGGAACCATCCGCTCTGGTCGGTAAATCGTTCCCGCCCCAGCGGCTCTACGGTGACCGTCGTGAACGGGAGCGGAGCGCCGGTAGCTTGTGCGCGTGCGAGCCCCGAAAGCGTAAAAGTCGGAGTAGTGCCGGGCGGGAACGCCGGTGATTGTGCCGGTACCTGTGCCGGTGTCTGTGCCGGTGTCTGTGCCGGTGTCTGTGCTGGTGGCTCGGCCGGTGTCTGTGCCGGCGTAGGTGTCTTTGCTGGGGTTTTTGCCTTTGTCTTTGCCTTTTTCTTTGCCGGCGTCTGTGCCTTTGTCTTTGCCGGGGTCTTTGCCGGTGGCGGTGCCGGTGGCGGTGCGGGTGCCTGAGGCCGCGGCTGCGCGACCTGGGCTTCCAGATCCCCCACCCCGAGTATGAGCGGAAGGCAAAGCACGAGCGCGAGCTTTTTCAGGGAGAGTGGCAAGGAACGCGGGATCTGTGTCAGAAGCTGCCTGCCGTAAATCGAAGACGATCTGCCTGGGGGGTTTGTAATGCGGCTGCACCTAGTATTGGCCGGAAGCACCAAACGCGCCAGCAAGCTGTGCGGCAACATGCTGTAATCGCGGTTGCAGCGTGATACGCCGCCGGAATGGTCCGGTTCCGTACGCCTGATAGCAGATCTCGAACAACTGTCAGATTGTCGTAAAACCGCGTGAGTATCGATAACTAATCGATCGCCGCTGACGTACGGTGGAATTACCAAATCCGGACATTTGCGGCCAAACCAATCAGGGCATTGGGCTGTCTCACCCGATTGTCAACGCTTGTCAGCTCCGTCATACACCGCTCCACCCGTCGCGGGCCCTTATGAAAAACTCAATCGTCACACCCCTGTCGCTGTGCTCCATCTCCGTCCTGATTCTTGCCGGCCAGCTCGCCGCGCAGGATCCAACGAAGATCGTCAGCAATCCGCCCTCCCCGTCGGCAGTGAGCTCGATGCCGGTCCTGAACGCAGCCAGCGCCACGGTAGCTGCTTCGACGCGTGCTGCGTCGGCACCGGTACTCGACGGCAAGACCGACGATCCCGCGTGGCAGAACGCGCAGGTGATCGACAAGTTCCTCGAGTACGAGCCCAAGCCCGGCGCCGAGACGCGCTTCAAGACCGAAGTGCGCGTCGTGCACGACGAGAAGAATCTCTACGTGCTCGCCCGGATGTTCGACCCGGCGCCCGATAGTATCATTTCGCTACTAAGTCGCCGTGATGTTCGTACCCAGTCGGAGCAGCTGAAGCTCATGATCGACTCGTATTACGACCGGCGCACGGGGTACGAGTTCGTCGTCAATCCCGCGGGCGTGAAGCGGGACTTCTACGTCTATAACGACAACAATGAGGACGGCAGCTGGGACGCCGTCTGGGACGTCGCGACCCGCATCGATTCAGTCGGCTGGGTTGCGGAGTTCCGGATTCCATTCAGTCAGCTGCGCTTCGCGAACAAGCCGACTCACACATTTGGCTTCATGGTCGTGCGGGACGTGGCGCGCACCGCGCAGCGCATCAGCTGGCCGCTGTACCGGCGCGACCAGCAGGGATACATCTCGCAGACCGGCCAGCTCACGGGAATCAGCGGCATTGGACGGCCGAGCAGGCTCGAGCTCACGCCTTACGTCGTGACGAAGAACGAGACGCGGCCTTCAGGCAGCTCCTACAAGCATCCGCAGTCATTTGCTGCAGGCGCGGACCTCAAGTTCGGTCTTTCATCCAATCTCACGGTCAACGCAACAATTAACCCCGATTTCGGTCAGGTGGAGGCCGATCCGTCCGTGCTGAACTTGTCAGCATTCGAGCAATTCTTCGAAGAGCGGCGGCCCTTTTTTCTCGAGGGATCGGGGATCTTCTCATTCAAGACCAACTGCGGCGACATCGACTCGGGCTGCACGGGTCCGTTCTACTCGCGCCGCGTCGGCAGGTCGCCGCAGCTGAGCGGCGTCTATGGCGACCAGTCGAGCGCAACCAACACTACCATCCTCGGCGCCGCTAAGGTCACCGGCCGTCTCGGCAAGGGAATGTCGATTGGTATTCTCGACGCCGTCACTCAGCGCGAAGTCGGTGCGCTCGATCAGACCATCGAGCCGGCGGCCAACTACTCGGTCGTCCGAGTGCAGCAGGCGCTGAACGACGGGCAGACGGACATCGGCGCAATGATCACCGGCGTCAACCGCAGCCTGGATTCGAACACGGATCCGTTCCTGCGGCGCGGTGCCTACACCGGCGGTCTCGATCTGCGCCACCGCTTTCTCGACAAGCGGTACGAGCTGGCGGTGAATCTCGCGGCAAGCAGGATCAACGGCACAGCCGAAGCGATTGCCCGTACGCAGATGGATGGCGTTCACAGGTATCAGCGTCCCGATGACGATCTCGAGCTCGATCCGACGCGGACTTCGCTCTCCGGCAACTCCCAGCGTGTGACGCTGAGCAAGTTCGGCGGCGGATTCACGCGGTTCCAGAGTGTTTACCAGCGCTTCTCGCCAGGCTTCGAGATCAACGACCTCGGTTTCCAATCACGCGCAGACGAGCAGATGTTCAGAAACTGGTTCGCACTTCAGTTCAACAAGCCGACAAAGGCGTTCACGCGAGCGTTCTTCAACTTCAACATGATGCAGCGGTGGACGACCGAAGGTCTGCCGACGACAATTGGACTGAACACGAACTGGCACGTTCAGTTCCCGAACTGGATGTGGGGTCACATCGGCGGAAATGTCGGTGAGTTCACGAAGACTTTTGCGGACCGTGATGCTCGCGGTGGTCCGGCAATACGGCGTTCACCGAATTTCGATACGTGGGCCGGAATCGAGACGGACAGCAGAAAGGCGTGGACGGCTAACATGTTCGCCGGCGTCTGGCGGGGTGACGAGGGAAACTCGAGGAGCTGGTGGATCGGGCCGGGCGGACAGTTCCGCGTCTCGAGCCAGTTCAGCGCCTCGTTCGGCCTGAACTACAGCAAGGACATCAACGACAGACAGTGGAGAGCGAATTTCGGTGCAGCCGGTCACGACACGACGCACTACACCTTCGCCCGGCTCGATCAGACCACTGTGAGTCTCACGACGCGGCTGAACTACACGATGACGCCGAACCTGTCGCTCCAGTTCTACGGGCAGCCGTTCACGTCGAGTGGTGATTACTCCAACTGGCGTGAGCTCAACAATCCGCGGGCGGAGAACTACGAGGATCGTTTGAAGCCCTACGCGGGTGGCGATCCGGGTGGATTCAGCTTCAAGGAGTTCCGCTCGAATACGGTTCTGCGCTGGGAGTACAAGCCGGGCTCGACTTTGTTCCTGGTGTGGTCGCAGGGCCGCGAGGATTCGGGAGATCAGGTGAACGACTTCAGCTTCCGCCGTGATTTCCAGGACATTTTCAGGGCGCACCCGAACAACACGCTACTGCTCAAGGTTTCGTACTGGATCAACCCGTAACTCAGAACCACAGCAGCAGAGGACGACACGCTGCCCGCTAATCGCTAGCCGCTATTCGCTGCGCGCTCAAACAACGACAAACGTCGTGGTTACATAAACCAAACGTTCGACCGTAGTAAGCGCGCAGCGGATAGCGGCAAGCGATTAGCAGGTCGCGTGTGGTCTTCAGTTGCTCTTGTAGTTATCGGTCGATGGACTCCCCATGCCGCGCCCCAGCTCCGACCACAGCGCCGATTCCGATCAACACGATGCTGGCGAGTGGCACGACGGGACTCGACATGTTGTTTGTCGCGATGATCGCAGCGAGTAACAAGCCGAATACTCCGCCGACAGTAGCTGGCCAGTAGCGCTTCGGCCCGAGGATCTGCCGCCTCACCGCAAGCTTTGTCGCGACCGCCACGCCGAGCACTCCGCCGATTATCGCGCCAGTGTAGAGACCTGTCTTCCCGAATGCGTTCCCGAGAATCGAGCCGAGGAACGTTCCAATGCCACCGAGGAAGCAGACGAAGAGAAAGAGGAGAAGGCTTTTGCGACTCATCGCACCTCCGTGAGGTCAGGGCCGCTTCAATTTACGGACCCTGACCGTCGGAAGTACGTCCGACTAGCGCGTGCTGATCGTGCGGCTGGGCTAAGCCCAACGGTCGCGCTTATTGCCGGCGCGCGACTGTTGTTGCCGCTGCGTTCTTCAGCATCGCGTCGATCTCCGCCGACGCCACGCGGCGCGGCACACGCCACCTTCCGTTCTCGATCGTGCCGGATGGCACGCTGACCGAGGCGACACCGCCGCCTGAATCGATGGTCACCAGCGCCGACGCTGCGAACGCGCCGTTCTGCTGACTGCTGGTTATTACGAGCATCCAGTTTCCCTGCGCGGGCTTCTGAAAGCGAACGGCGTACATCCCGGCCTGCGGCAGCCGGCGAATGTCGAGCGGTATTGACTGACGACGGCCGTTGACGATTCCTTCGGCCGTGCCTGCGAGCTGGTAGGAGATGAGCTCGCCGTGATGATAGGTGCGCACGGTGAGCAGTGCACCGCGGGTTCCGGGGTCGTGCGGATTTGCGGGGTACTCAATTGCGATCCAGGGGGGTCCGGCAATCGCGACTGTCGATACGACTGCGGTGAGGACGGCGAGGAGAGCGAGCTTTCGAATTGGTGAGCGGAACATTTGGGACTCCTGTCAGAGAAGTTGTTTCCTGCTCTGATACGATGCCGCTCGACGTTCGTCGGTTTAATCGGAAGGGAATGTGAAGAGAAGTCATTACGAAAATGCCAGAACGAACAGCGAGGTAGTCGCTCCGCTTACTTTGCGACCCGTAGTGTGACAGGTCCTTTGAATGATCGAACAGTGACGCGCGCGCCGCCATTGCCATTCATCATCACCAGCTCCGACCCCCGGCCGTATCGCCCCTTCACCGGCCGCGCGAAGTTGAGCTCGTTAGAGATCGTCCCCGCAATGGACGCAACCTCGAAATCGGCACCCGAGCGTCTCGGGATGGCGATGTCGAGCGCCCCGCTGTGAGTGTTGAAGTCGATCGCCGCCGCCCGCTGAATGTCACCGTTGAAGCGAATGGATCCGGTAACGGTCTCGACCTTCGCACGCTCGAACTTCGCGTTCCCCTCAGCCGGCACTGAATTGACGATGATTCCGCCGCTCACTGTGGAGATTGACACGTCGGCGCTCGAGCCGTTGAACGTCACAGTGCCGCTCGCGCTTTTCGCGCGCAGCCAGCCCGGCTTCCCGTTCACCTCGATGTCGCCGTCTATTGCCTCGGCATTCAACTCGGCCGGATTGCCCGATACACGGATCTTCCCTCCAACGACGTACAAGTCGAGCTCTCCGGTCACCCCGGAGACATCGATCTCCGCGGTTGCCGTCTTCACCCACACCTTGGCGCGCGCCGGAACCATCACCTCGAGCCGACTCGGCTGCGGATTACGATCGTTTGGCGTCTCAACCATCATCTTCATTCCGCGCGGACCGCCGCCCATGAAAACCTTGTCGCCCTTGGGAAGCGCCGCGCGAAGCGACACGGAGTCGCGGTTCCATCCGGTGACACGGACGCTGCCGACGAGGTTGGTGATCCGGACCGCTCCGTCGGCATCGAGCCGCAGTCCGCGCTCGACTTTCCCCTGCGATTGCGCGCCGGAGGCAAACCCTGAAGCGAGAGCCAGGCCGAAGAGAGCCCTGCGAATCATCGTCAGCCTCGCGCCATCTCGGTCGTGCGCTTCAGAAGATCCACCTTCTGCTCGTACGAATTGGCGAGCATCTGAATGAGAGTGCGATTGGCCGGATCGGCTGCAAGAGCGTTGCGGGCTTCGAGTATCGCCGCATCGATCACCTTGATGCTCTCGCGCAGCTTTGCAATCGTCTCGGGTGAGAGGGACCCCTCGCTTGACTCCAGTGTGGCCGTGAGATCGTTCACCGCTCGCAGATAGTCACTCTCGACGAGAGTGAATTGCGCCAGCGACGCGGGACCGTTGCTGTCAGCCGTAACCGCAGCAATACGCGGCTGTGCTGACACTGTAACTGCTGATTCTCCGCGACGGTTGAGAGCGACTGCTGTAATCGCGGACGAACCAGCGACAAGCAGCAAAGCCGCGGCCGCCAGGAACATCGGCCGCTGCCAGAATGCGATGCGAGCGGGCCGTTTTGCCTCCAGCTCACTCACTTCCTCGCCCCGGCCAGGGCCACCACTCGCGTCGATCTCCGCGCGGATCTTTGCCCACGCATCCGCCGGCGGCTCGATGTTCCGTGGCAGAGCCGCAACATCCTTCATCAGGTCGCGAAGCTTCGCTTCGTCTATCGTATCGTCTGTCATTTGTTCAATGCCTGTATGAGAAGCTTGTGCGCGCGATGGACCTGCGCTTTTACCGTTCCGACTGCGACGCCGAGCTGAGCCGCGATCTCCTTGTGCTGATACCCCTCGATGTCGTGCAGGACGAACGCCGTCCGCGCGCCGGCGGGGAGTCGCGCAATTGCCCGCTCCAGATCGATCCTCAAATCCGGCGAATCACCTGGAGAGAACGCCCCTATCTGACTCGTGTCCTCCATGGGAAGTACCCGCGCGATGCGACGCTTGTCGCTCCGCGCGTTCTCCAGCATTGCGTTCACGGCGAGTCGGTGCAGCCACGACGAGAATGCTGATTCGCCCCGGAACTTTCCGAGATTCTTCCACGCGCGGACGAATACGTCCTGCATCAGCTCGGTTGCCGCCGTCTGCTCACCACCCATGAGCCGGAGGCAGAGAGCGTAGACTCTGCCCGAGTGCTCGTTGTAGATGAGCTCGAAGGCATCGACGTCGCCATTCTGCGCGCGTCCGACGAGAGCCGCGCTGGACTCGCTACCCTTTGATTCGTTACCGCTCCATTCGGACTGCAACGAAATCGTCGATTTCCTCACCGCAGAGTGTCGGGTCATTCGCTTTCAAGCTATGATGCCGGTCGAAAGCCCGGGGTTTAAATTAGCCCGGCTAACCCGACGGAGCCGCAGCCTGAAAGATTTGCGCGAACAGCTCCAGCAGACGCTTGGCGGTGCCTACACCCTCGAGCGCGAGCTCGGAGGCGGGGCGATGTCACGGGTGTTTGTTGCCGAGGAAACGACACTCGAGCGGAAGGTCGTCATCAAAGTGCTGCCGCCCGAGCTTGCCGCCGCCGTCAACCTCGAACGGTTCAAGCGCGAGATCCAGC